>DASQTE010000255.1:0-4655 GCA_035642035.1 Blastococcus sp. | reverse complement strand
AGCACGACGTCGAGGACCCGCACCGCGCCGGCCTTGTCGAGCGGGTCGTTGCCGTTGCCGCACTTGGGCGACTGGACGCAGGAGGGGCACCCGCTCTCGCACTCGCAGCTCGCCACCGTCGCCCGCGTGGCCTGCAGCCAGCGGCGCAGCACACCGAACCCGCGCTCGCTCAAACCGGCGCCACCCGGGTGCCCGTCGTAGACGAAGATCGTCGCCTTCCCGGTGTCGGGGTGCAGCGCCGTGGAGAGGCCACCGAGGTCCCACCGGTCGCAGGTGGCCAGCAGGGGCAGGATGCCGATCGCCGCGTGCTCGGCCGCGTGCAGCGACCCGGGCAGGGCGGTGTCGTCCACGTCCGCCCGCTCGACCGCGCGGTCGCTGAGCGTCCACCAGACGGCGCGGGTGCGCAGCTGCCGGGCCGGCAAATCCAGGGGGAACTCGGCGAGCACCTCGCCGGTGCCCAGCCGCCGCCGCTGGTAGGCCACCACCTGGTTGGTCACGTCGACGACGCCCGTGTACGCCGTGACCGTCCCCAGCGCCCGGGTCTGCGCGATCGACACCACGGACAGGTCGGTCACGTCGCGCGCGACCGTCGTCCACTCGGGGTTGTCCGCGTGCACCACGGCGCAGGCGTCGTCCACGTCGAACGCGTCCACGACGAACGTGTCGCCCCGGTGCACGTAGAGCGCGCCCTCGTGCACGGTCGCGTGCGCGGCCCCGCCGTCGACGGTGCCCAGCAGGCGGCCCGTGCCGGTCTCGATGATCGACACCGGCTCGCCGCCGCTGCCGCGGATGTCCACGTCAGGTCGCCCGCGCCCGGCCCAGTACCAGCCGGCCGGACGGCGCCGCAGCTGGCCGGCGGCGACGAGCTCGTCGAGCTGGGCCTCGGCCACGGCCCCGCCGAAGTCGGGCAGATCCTCGGGCGTGAGCGGCAGCTCGGCCGCCGCGCAGCACAGCTGCGGGCCCAGGACGTAGGGGTTGGCCGGATCGGTGACGGTCGCCTCGATCGGCCGGCCGAACACCGCCCGCGGGTGGTGGGCGAGGTAGTGGTCCAGCGGGTCGTCGCGGGCGACGAAGACGACCAGCGACTCCTTCTGCGCCCGCCCGGCCCGGCCCGCCTGCTGCCACAGGGACGCCAGCGTCCCCGGGTACCCGGCCAGCACGACGGCGTCCAGGCCGGCGATGTCGATGCCGAGCTCCAGGGCGTTCGTCGTCGCGACGCCGAGGAGGTCGCCGGCCGAGAGCGCCCGCTCCAGCTCCCGGCGTTCCTCGGGGAGGTAGCCGCCACGGTAGGAGTCCACCCGGCCCACCAGGTCGGAGCGGCCGCGGTCGTGCAGCAGACGGCGGGCCTGCTCGGCGACCGACTCGGCGCTGCGCCGCGACCGGACGAACGCCAGCGTCCGTGCGCCCCGCTCCACGAGATCGGCGAGCAGACCGGCGGCGTCCGCGGCGGCCGAGCGGCGCAGGGGAGCCCCGTGCTCGCCGGTGCGCTCGGTCAGCGGCGGCTCCCACAGGGCGAAGGTCGCCCCGGGCCGCGGCGAACCGTCGGTGGTGACGGCCTCGACGGGGGCACCCACCAGCCGGGTCGCGGCCTCCGCCGGGTCGGCGACCGTGGCCGAGGCGAGCACGAACACCGGCTCCGCGCCGTAGCGGCGGCAGATGCGCCGCAACCGGCGCAGCACGTGGCCGACGTGGGACCCGAACACGCCCCGGTAGGCGTGGCACTCGTCGATGACCACATAGGCCACCCGGCGCAACGTGCTCGACCACTTCTGGTGGGCCGGAAGGATCCCGCGGTGGAGCATGTCCGGGTTGGTGACGATCCACCGCGAGTGCCGCCGCACCCAGTCGCGCTCCTCGCCCGGGGTGTCCCCGTCGTACGGGGCCGGGCGCACCGACGGATCCGCGAGCGCCGCCACCGACGCGAGCTGGTCGCGAGCCAGCGCCTTCGTGGGTGCCAGGTAGAGGACGCAGGCGCGGGGGTCCTCGGCCAGCCGGGTCAGCGCGGGCAGCTGGTAGGCCAGCGACTTCCCCGACGCCGTCCCGGTCGCCACGACGACGTGCCGGCCGTCGTGCGCCAGCTGCGCCGCCTCCACCTGGTGCCGCCACGGCGCGAGCACCCCGCGCTCCTCCAGCCGGGTCCGCAGGTCGGCGCTCACCCACGCCGGCCAGGGCAGGGTGCTGCTCTCCCGGACCGGCAGGTGGTGGACGTGCGTGACCGGCTGCTCGTCGTCCCCGGTACCGGCGAGCACGGACGCGAGGAGGTCGGCGCCCGGCGGGGCGTCGGCGGGACCGGCCCCGGCGGGGAAGACCGGGTGGAGCGTCGTCACCCCTCCACTGTCACACCTTCTGCCGACGACGGCCGCCGGCGAATCCCATTCATGTGATGCGGGTAACAAAACGTACTGGACGTCTGCACCGCCTGTGATCTCCCTTACACTCCGGCATCGTTCGGTGCTCGGGGCTCCCGGTGCACCGGGCGGGACCTCCGCCGACCCGGGGTGCACCTGCGCCTCCCGGCGGCCGCCGACCGCTTTGGAGGAACACATGCCCGACAGTTCGCTGTCCGGCGGGGACATGGCGCTGGTCGCCATCGTCCTCGTCGTCTCCCTGGCCGCCCTCGGGTTCGCCGCCTTCCTGGTCCGGGCCGTGCTGTCCGCCGACCAGGGCACGGTGAAGATGCGCGAGATCGCGCTGGCGGTCCAGGAGGGCGCGGCGGCCTACCTGAGACGGCAGTTCCGCACGCTCGGCGTCTTCGCCGTGATCGTGTTCCTGCTCCTCCTCGTCCTCCCCGTGGCGGAGGGCGGCTGGGAGACCCGCATCGGGCGGGCGATCTTCTTCCTCATCGGCGCGCTGTTCTCCGCGTCGGTCGGGTTCATCGGCATGACGCTGGCGACCCGCGGGAACGTCCGCGTCGCGGCGGCGGCCAACGCCGGCGGCTACCTGCCGTCCTTCCGCATCGCCTACCGCACCGGTGGCGTCGTCGGCATGATCACCGTCGGTCTGGGTCTGTTCGGTGCGGCCGCGGCGCTGCTCTTCTACGACGACACCGCGCCGATCGTGCTGGAGGGCTTCGGCTTCGGTGGCGCACTGCTGGCCATGTTCATGCGCGTCGGCGGCGGCATCTTCACCAAGGCCGCGGACGTCGGAGCCGACCTCGTCGGCAAGGTCGAGGCCGGCATCCCGGAGGACGACCCGCGGAACGCCGCGACCATCGCCGACAACGTGGGCGACAACGTCGGTGACTGCGCCGGCATGGCGGCGGACCTCTTCGAGTCCTACGCCGTCACGCTCGTCGCCGCCCTGATCCTCGGGCAGGTCTTCTTCGGCTCCGTCGGGATGGTCTTCCCGCTGCTGGTCGCCGCCATCGGGGTGATCGCCTCGATCGTCGGGGTCCTCGCCACCCGGCCGGCGAAGACCGACTCGAGCGGGATGGCGCCGATCAACCGCGGCTTCTTCACCTCCGCCGCGGTCTCCCTGGTGCTGGTCGCCGCGGCGTCCTTCATCTACCTGCCCAGCATCTCCGACGGCGTGGACATGTCGGTCAGCCCGCAGGTCCTCGGGTTCGTCTCCGTGCTCATCGGCGTCGTCCTGGCCGCGACCATCCAGCAGCTCACCGGCTACTTCACCGAGACCAGCCGCAAGCCGGTCAAGGACATCGGCCGCAGCTCCCTGACCGGCCCCGCCACCGTCATCCTGTCCGGCATCTCGCTCGGCCTGGAGTCGGCGGTGTACGCCGCGCTCCTCATCGGCGGCGCCGTCTACGGGGCGTTCCTCATCGGTGGCGCCGCCGCCCTGTACGCCGTCGCCCTGGCCGGCTGCGGGCTGCTCACCACCGCCGGCGTCATCGTCGCCATGGACACCTTCGGGCCGGTCAGCGACAACGCGCAGGGCATCGCCGAGATGTCCGGGGACATCGACGACGAGGGCGCCCGGGTGCTCACCGACCTCGACGCCGTCGGCAACACGACGAAGGCCATCACCAAGGGCATCGCCATCGCGACGGCGGTCCTCGCGGCGACCGCGCTCTTCGGCTCCTACAACGCCCAGATCGGGGTGGCCCTCGACGAGGCGGGCGACACCCTCGGGGACGCCTTCAGCCTGGTGAACCCGAACAACGTCGTCGGCGCCATCATCGGCGCCGCGGTCGTGTTCTTCTTCTCCGGCCTCGCGATCAGCGCGGTGTCGCGGGCGGCGGGGCGCGTGGTGTTCGAGGTGCGGGAGCAGTTCCGCACCAAGCCCGGGATCATGGACTACACCGAGCGGCCGGACTACAGCGCCGTCGTCGACATCTGCACGAAGGACTCGCTCCGCGAGCTGGCCACGCCGGGTCTCCTCGCCGTCCTCGCGCCGGTCGCCGTCGGGTTCGGCCTGGGCATCGGCCCGCTGGCGGCCTACCTGGTCGGTGCCATCGCGGCCGGCACCCTGATGGCGGTCTTCCTCTCGAACTCCGGCGGCGCCTGGGACAACGCGAAGAAGATGGTCGAGGACGGTGCGTACGGCGGCAAGGGCAGCGAGGCCCATGCCGCCACGGTCATCGGCGACACCGTCGGCGACCCGTTCAAGGACACGGCCGGCCCGGCGATCAACCCGCTGATCAAGGTGATGAACCTGGTCGCCCTGATCATCGCCCCGGCGGTCGTCAGCCTCTCCGTGGG
>DASQTE010000254.1:0-5122 GCA_035642035.1 Blastococcus sp. | reverse complement strand
CCCGCCCCACCTCGCCCACCCGGGTGACCTTGGCGGCCGTGCGCCGCTCCGGACCGGCGATGACTACCGGCGGGTAACCAACGATCCGTACGCTCCGGACATGTCCTTGGTGCAGTCGCTGCGCGTCTTCCACCAGCGCCGCATCGCCCTCCCGGTCGCGGACGACGCCCTGGTGCTGGACGTGGGCAGCGGGGACAAGCCGTCCTGGCGCGCGGACGTGCTCCTGGACCGCTATCTCGGCGACGAGTACGCGGCCCAGCGCTCGGGACGTGGCCGCGCCCGGATCAGCCGCCCGCTCTTCAACGCCGACGCCGCGGCCATGCCGTTCGCGGACGGGGTGTTCGACTACACGATCTGCTCCAACCTGCTCGAGCACGTCGAGGACCCGGCGGGCGTGATCCGTGAGCTGATGCGCGTCTCGCGGGCCGGCTACATCGAGGTCCCCGAGGCATCGAGCGCCAAGATCGTCGACTTCCCGAGCCACATCTGGTGGTGCCGGTTGGACGCGAGCACACAGCCGCCGACCCTGGTGTTCACGGCGAAGGACAGCCCAGTGTTCGATCCGGAGATCGCCGACTACCTGCGGCGCTCGAGCCTGCAACGCCGCGTCGAGGCCGTCCTCAACAGCCATTTCGAGCACCGGGTGATCATGCTGCGGTGGTCGGGGACGATCCCGCACCGCGTGGAGGGCAGCGTGCCGGAGTCGCTGGTCGAGCACGCCATGGCGCAGCCGGGCCACACCAAGGACCTGCAGGCCGCGCTCGTCGAGGCGGCGACGGACGTGCTGACCGCCCGGAAGCAGCGCCGGCTGCGCCGACGGCGCCTCCGCTACGACGAGCTCGTCCGTCCGGAGTTCCGCACCGGCGACGGCGCCCTGCTGGAGCGTCGCGTCTACTCCGACGGCCGGTGGACGCCGGACGCCGGACCGGTCAGTACGGGTCGTACGGCGAGTCGTGACCGAGCAGGCGGGCCACCGCGCGCAGGCGGAGCCGCAGCAGGATCTTGACGACGACGTTGCGCAGCCACCAGGGCACCTCGGCGAGGATCCGCAGCCGGTCCCGCCGCGCCGGCCGCCCGACCCGGAAGAGCGCGAGGGAGCCTGCCCGGCGCTCGTAACGGAGATCGGCGGCGAACAGCACGTGGCGCAGGATGCCGAGGGTCACCCCGATCGACGAGAAGCAGTCGTGGACGAGGACCGGCGCGCCGTCGGGGAGGTGCACCCGCCACCGGAGGTCGTCCGAGAGCGTCCAGTAGTCGTGCTTCCCGTCGATGTACAGGAAGTCGAAATTGCGCGTCCACGACTTCCGCGCTTTCGTGGAGTAGTCGCACACCAATTCCACGGCGTCCCCGACACCCGCCGTGGCGATGTGCCGTTCGAATGCGATCCGCGTCTTGCTGCCACCGAACAGGCGCCCGTCCACGAATGGATCCAGAGCGACCACGCGACCGCCGCGGGCACCCAGTGCCGACGCGAGGACGACGGTCGAGCGGCCCTGGTGGCTGCCGATCTCCACGGCCACCGCGCCCGCGGGCAGCGATTCCGCCTGCTCGAAGAGCAATTCCGCCTGTGCCCGGGTCAACCAACCCGGAATGGGGTCGGCGACCGCCCAGATATCCGAGAAACGGCCCTCGGTGGACGACAATGGGAAGTCCGGCACGTATTGCCAATCACTAGATGGAGAACGGCTACACTCGCGCGGACACTACAGCAGCGGAACTGCCCGGCACGGAGGATTCACATCAGCACAGCCGTTCGGGGGAACGCGGTCCTGCGCCGCGCCGCGGCTCTCCCGTCACGGGCGTGGGCCAACCTCGGGGTCTGCCTCCTCCTGGTCCTGGGGTCGCTGGCGCAGCAGCCCGGCCGCACGACCTTCGACACGAAGTTCGACCTGACCGCCGACCCGGGTGCGTTCCTCGACCGCGCGCTGCACATGTGGACGCCGCTCACCCTCGGGGCGCCGCAGAACCAGGCCTACGGCTACCTCTTCCCCCAGGGTCCGTTCTTCCTGGGCGCCGACGTGTTCCAGGTGCCCGACTGGCTCGCGCAGCGCCTGTGGTCCGCGCTGCTGCTGCTGGCCGCCTACGAGGGCGCTCGGCGGGTGTCGCGGGCGCTCGGGATCCCCTGGGGCGCCGCGGTGCTCGGTGGCCTCTGCTACGCACTGTCACCCAGGCTGCTCGGGGCCGTGGGCCTGCTGTCGGGAGAGGTGCTCCCGACGGCGGTGCTCCCCTGGGTGCTGCTGCCGCTGGTCCTGGCGCTCACCGGCCGGTTGTCGGCCCGTCGCGGGGGGCTGCTGTCCGGCGTCGCCGTGCTGTTCATGAGCGGCGTCAACGCCACCGGCACGCTGGCGGCACTGCCCCTCGCCTTCCTGCTCGCCGCATCCCGGCTCCGGCAGAAGGGCGGAGCCGCTCTCCTGGGCTGGTGGGGCCTCGGGGCCGCCCTGGCCTGCGCGTGGTGGATCGGCCCGCTGCTGCTGCTGGGGCGCTTCAGCCCACCCTTCCTCGACTACATCGAGACCGCGGCGGCCACCACGAACCCGACCGGCTGGGCCAACAGCCTGCGGGGCGCGGAACACTGGGTGGCGTACCACACCGTGGCCGGTCGAGGCTGGTGGCCCGGCGCGCACACCCTGGTGACGTCGGCACCGCTCGCCGTCCTGGCCATGGGGGTCACGGCGTTCGGACTCGTCGGTCTGCTGCACGCGCGCATGCCTCTCCGGCTGCCGCTCACCCTCGCCCTGGTGGTGGGGCTCCTCTGCCTCACGGCCGGCAATCCGTCGCTGGCCGGCTCCTTCGTCGACGCCCCGGTCCGCGCGCTGCTCGACGGTCCCCTGGCGCCGCTGCGCAACGTGCACAAGGTCGATCCGCTGGTCCGGCTCCCCCTCGCCCTCGGCGTCGCCCACGCGTCCGTGCTGCTCGTCCGGTGGAGCGGGCACCTCCTGGAGCGACGTGGCTGGGAGCGGCACCGCACGGTGGGGCGGCGAGTGCTGGGGGGTGTCCTGGCGACGGTCCTGCTCGTCGGAGCGGCGCCCCTGTTCAGCAACGGACTGCGGATGCCCGGCTGGACAGACGTCCCCGAGGCCTGGACGCAGACCGCCGCCTACCTCGACGGTCAGCCGGGCAACCGGGCCCTGGTCGTGCCCGGTGCCGGCTTCGGCGTGCAGACCTGGGGATGGACGGTCGACGAGCCGATCCAGGGGCTGGTGGACGCCGGTTGGGTGACGAGGAGCCAGTCGGTGATGGCGCCGGGCCAGACGGTGCGGGTGCTGGACGCGATCGAACGGCGGCTGGCCTCCGGGCAGGGCGGCGCCGGGCTCGCCGAGTACCTGGCGCGGGCCGGGATCACGCACGTCGTACTGCGACGGGACCTCGACCAGCAGGCGACGCGGACCGAGGACCCCGACCGGGCCGAGCGCGCGCTGTCCGGCAGCCCCGGCCTCCGCCGGGTGGCCGGCTTCGGCACCACGGGCTTCGCGAGCCAGGACCTGATCACCGTCTTCGCGGTGGGCAACGCGCTCCCCCGGGCCTCGCTGGTGGATCTGGAAGACGTCGTGACCCTGGACGGCGGACCCGAGGACGTGCTCGCCGCCGTCGACGCTGGCCTGCTGTCGCCGTCCCAGGCGGTCGCGGTCCAGGGGACGGACGAGGCCGGAGACATCGTCACCGACGGGTACCGGAGGGTCGAGCGGCAGTTCGGTCGCATCAACGACGCGACCGGCGAGGTCATGACCGGCTCCGCGACCTCCCGCCAGGGCAGGCCCGTCGACGACTACCCGGGCGCCCCGACGGTCGACGCGGCCGAGGCCGACTTCCTGGCGGTGGACGACGTCACGGCGTCCAGCTCCGAGGGGTACGCCGACAACTTCACGCCGGTCCGTCCCGGGCGCGGACCGGCCGCGGCGTTCGACGGCCGGCCCGAGACCGCGTGGCGGTCCGGCGCGTTCGAGCCGCCCAGCGGCCAATGGCTGGACGTCGATCTGGCCCGACCGGTGGCCCGAGGCGCCCTCCACGTCTCGTTCCTCGGCGGCGGGGGCAACGCCACCGTCCGCAGGGCGGCGGTCTCCTTCGACGGGAAGGCCGAGGTCCACCCGGTGCCGGCCGACGGGCACCTCGTGGTGGCGCTGCCCAGCACCCCCGTGCACAGCGTCCGCGTGACGGTGACCGCCGTGGAGCCCGGGGCCGGCGAGGCCGCGCCGGTGGGGATCAGCGAGATCCAGGTGCCCGGTACGTCGCCGGGCCGCACCCTGGACGTCGCCCGGCCGGTGGGCGCCACCACCACCGTGCTCCTCGGCGACGAGGTCCCGCCGCGGCCGTGCGTCGACATCGGCTACGGACCGCACTGCGAGGTGCCGGCCCCGGAGGAGGAGTGGAACGGGCTCGACCGGCGGCTCAACGTGGTCGAGGACGGCACCTGGGACCTCACCGGCACCGTGGTCGCCCAGCCCACCCCGGCCGCCGCCGCGCTGCTGGGACCGATCGGCGCCTCCGCCACCGTCACCGCCGGGTCGGTCTTCGGGGACGATCCCTCCGTCTCCGGGGCGTTCGCCTTCGACGGCCTCGTCGAGACGCCCTGGCTGGCCGACCCGGAGGACGACGAGGCGACGCTGACGCTGAGCTGGACCGGGGAGCGCACGATCAGCCAGATCGCCGTCGACGCCGCCGCCGTGCCGGCCGCCGAGCCGGTCCGCGCACGGATCGAGGCCTCGGGCGGCATACGGGACGTCGACATGCACGGCTTCGGCTACTTCGAGCCGCTGTCGGCCCAGGACGGGCTGTCGATCACGTTCTACCGGTCGGACCTCGGCGCCAGGGAACCGATCGGCGTCGCCGAGCTTCGGATCGAGGGCCTCGACGGGCTGCAGCACCAGCCGTGGCGGGACAACCCGACCGGTGCTGTGTGCGGCCTGGGCCCGGAGGTGCGGGTCGACGGCACGGTGCACAGCACCGAGGTGGTCGGGACGCTCGGCGACGTGCTGGACGGCTCGCCGATGACCTGGCGGGTCTGCGACGGTCCCGGAGCTGCCGGCGGGAAGGACGTAGCCCTGCTGCCAGCCGTCGAGCACGACGGGCCTCAGGGGCCGGCCGTCCAGCGTCGCCCGCCACCCGTCGTTGACGTTCTCCGCGA
>DASQTE010000253.1:0-4889 GCA_035642035.1 Blastococcus sp. | reverse complement strand
CCCCGCCGCCACCGCCGCGTACTCCTGGGCGAATGTGCGCTTCCTTCGCGGCCTCGGCTTCGAGGTCGCCTTCACCGGCCGGACGTCGGACGACGAGCTCCCGCTCTGGGTGGTCGTGCGGCAGCCGCAACGCCCGCTCAGGGGCTGGGAGCCGGCCCCGTCGGATCGGCCGTGAGGTCGGCGATGCCGAGCCGCTGGCCGACGACCGCCTCGGCGACGGCGGTGAGGGCCTCGCCCGTCCGCCGGGCATGCGACCGCAGGAGACGGAATGCCTCTCCCACACTGGTGCCGCCTCGCGCGGACAGCACCCCCTTCGCCTGCTCGATCACGATCCGGCTGTGCAGGGCCGTCTGCAGCTGCTCGGCCAGCACGACCTGGTCGCGCACCGCGCGCTCGTGCAGCAGGCCGATGGTGGCGATGTCGGCCAGTCCCTGGACGACCGCGAGGTGCTCGGGGGACAGCTGTACCGGGGCGACGGTGAACAGGTTCAGCGCCCCGACGACCTGGCGTCTGAGCCGCATCGGCACCGCGTGGGAGACGGCGAACCCGACGCCGCGCGCGGCCTCCGCGAACACCGGCCACCGGGTCGCGGCGTCGCCGAGGTCCACGTTCGTGATCGGCTGCCCGCTGGCGAAGCAGTCCAGGCAGGGCCCCTCCGCCTTCTGGAGCTCGAAGAGCTCCAGCAACCGGGCGGACTCGTCCGTGTACGCGACCACCTGCAGGTTGCCCCGCTGGTCGTCCAGCATCAGTCCGGCTGCGTCCGTGTCGACGAGCTCGACGCAGCGCTCGGTCAGGGTCTGCAGGAATTCCACGAGGTCGAACTCCTCGACCAGCGTGTCCGCCAGCTCGACGAAGACCCTGGTCAGCCGTTGCTCCCGCGCCATGTGTCGCCTCCTCCGGGATCCCACGGCTCGCTCCCGCCGAGCCGTCGGATCGTCGCCCTCACTCACTTTCGCCGTCAGGTCGGAAGTCCACCACTCCGTCGAGCACGTCCCGTGCCAGGTCCCGGATGGCCCGGTGCTCGGCGAAGGCGCGGGCGCGCAGGAGGAGCAGCGCCTCGCCCAGGGACACGCCCGCGTGCACCGAGACGACCCCGGTCGCCTGGTGCACCTCGGCGCGATCGTCGAGCACGGGCATCGACTCCTCCGGCGGTCCGGCGACCGGGCTCCCGGCCTGGAGGTGCAGCAGGAGCAGGGTCGCCGCGTCGGAGTAGGACAGCGCCTCCGCCAGCTCACCGGCGCTCAGGGCGCCCGGGCTGTTCCGATAGAGGTCCAGGACCCCGAGGCGGATGGCACCCACGCGGAGCGGCAGCGCGAAGACGGCCCGGACACCGGCCGCGAGGGCGCCGCCGGCGAAGGCGGGCCACCGCTGCGGCGCCGTCGCGGCCAGATCTGGCTGCAGCACCGGACGTCCGCTCCGCGAGGCGTCCACGCACGGCCCCTCGCCGAGCGTGAACTGCAGGTCCTCGAGCGCGGCCGCGGGGGCGTCCGTCGCCGCGATCGTCCCCGCCGGGCCCCGCTCGGTCATGAGAGCCAGTCCCACGCCCGTCACCGGCAGCGCGTCCGAACAGGCCCGGAGCAGACGGATCGGCAGCTCCGTCACGTCCGCGGAGCCGGCGAGGGCGGCGGAGAACAGCTCGGCCGACCGTCTCGAGGCCACACCCACCTCCCGCCCGCGCGCCCCGGGGCGCGTCGCTGACCATGCCCCCTCGGAACCGTCGTCCCGGTGCCCGACGCGGACGACGGTCGCTGCGCGGTCACCGCCGGCGCCGGAAACTCCAGCTGCCTCCGGCGGCGGACCGGTTCTCCAGGGTCACCGTCGTCCCCCCCGGGGTGGCGGTCACCGTCAGCATGGACAGGCTGCGCATCAGCAGCAGGCCGCGTCCCCGGCCCGTCCCCGGCACCGGGTCCCGCCAGCGGCCGTGGTCGCGCACGCTGATGCAGATGTGCTCCCCATCCATGGCCACGGAGACGTCGAAGGAGCCGGACGTCGTGCCTGCGTGGTCGACGGCGTTCGCGGCCGCCTCGCAGGCGGCCAGGACGATGTCGTCGAGCTCCTCGCCGGGCAGCCCGGTCACGTCCAGGAAGGGGCGGAGCTCGTGGCGCAGGACGCGGACCGAGCAGGAGGCGCAGGGCAGCCGCCAGGACCGGTGCACCGACGACGGTGTCACGGCCGTGTACGCCCACGTCCGAGCGCTCTCGGGCGCGCTCACGCCGTAGTGGAGGGCCAGGTTCTCCTCGTGCTGACGGCCGAGCAGGCGTCCTGCGGTGCCGGCACGAGGGGCCGCACGGATGTCGTCGACCGAATAGGGCACCGACACGCGCCCGGCGACCAGGCGCGCCAGCGCGAGGGGGACGACGATCTCGGCGCCGTCCCATTCGCCGCTGGTGACGGTCATCCACACCGGCGGCTGGTCCGACGACGCGTCCTGGAACACCCGGCCGATGCGGCCGAGGTCCTGGCCGGCGTCCCCCACGACGAGGGCGCCGTCACCGAGGACGCCACTCATCTGCTCGCGGGTGATCACGGTCTCGTCCGCGCGACACGCGCGCGGGGCGATGGCTGCGGCGGGCGCTCGGCCGGCCAGGGGCCGGGCCGCCCGGCCCGGCGGACGGCCGGCAGCAGCCAGCGCTCACGAGCGGCACGGCCGGTGCTCGCGTGCACCGATCGTTCGAGAGGGTCCGTCACCGCGATCTCCGAACGGGTCGGGTCGCCGGGTCCGGGGCCACCAGGGGGCGCGGCAGGGCCGCGGGAGCACCTACGACGGTAGTCCTCCGGAGAGCATCTAGAAAGCGCGCAGAATCTGCGCGGACCTGTCGATGTCGCCCCGCACCGTTCGTACAAGGGGTGAGCGACCGGGCACGCCGGCGCCGACCCGAGGAGGAACGCGATGCCGAACTACCTGATGACCGTCGTGGAGCCCAGCACCGGTCCCGGGCTCGCTCCGGGCCAGCTGGACCAGATCATGAAGGACGTGGACGCCCTGCACCAGGAGATGCAGGCGGCGGGGGTCTGGGTCTTCGGCGGCGGGTTGCGCCCGCCGAGCACCGCCACCACGCTGCGGCCGCAGGACGGCGACGTCCTCGTGGTCGACGGACCGTTCGCCGAGGGCAAGGAGCACGTCGGCGGCTTCTCGATCATCGACGTCCCCGACCTGGACGCCGCGCTGGAGTGGGGGCGCAAGCTGGTCGCGGCGACCACCATCCCGATCGAGGTCCGGCCGTTCTACGACACCCAGGGATGACCGCATGACGTCTCCGGCCGCACCGGAGATCGAGCGCGTCTTCCGCGAGCACCACGGCCGCGCGGTCGCCGTCCTCGTCCGCCTCCTCGGCGACATCGACGCCGCCGAGGAGGCGGTCCAGGACGCCTTTCTGACCGCCGTCCAGCGGTGGCCCGTGGACGGCGTCCCGCCGAGCCCGGCCGGCTGGATCGTCACGACCGCCCGGAACCGCGCCATCGACCGGCTGCGGCGGGAGAGCACCCGCGCCGACCGGTACCGCCAGGCGGCGCTGCTGCAGGACGACACCCCGGCGGCCGAGGAGGGTCCCGTGCCCGACGACCGGCTCCGGATGGTCTTCACCTGCTGCCACCCGGCACTGTCGACGCCCGCCCAGGTCGCGCTCACCCTGCGCCTGCTCGGCGGGCTGACCACCGCCGAGATCGCGGCCGCCTTCCTCGTTCCCGAGACCACGATGGCCCAGCGCCTCGTGCGGGCCAAGGGCAAGATCCGCGACGCCCGCATCCCGTACCGGGTGCCGACGGAGGCCGAGCTGCCCGACCGGCTGCGCCCGGTCCTCGCCGTCGTCTACCTGATCTTCACGGAGGGGCACACGGCCTCGTCCGGGGAGCGGCTGGTCCGCGACGACCTCTGCGCCGAGGCGATCCGGCTCGGCCGGCTCCTGGCGGAGCTGATGCCCGACGAGCCCGAGGTCATCGGGCTGCTCGCCCTCATGCTGCTCACCGAGGCCCGGCGTGCCGCGCGCGTCGACGCGGACGGCGACCTCGTCCTGCTGCCCGACCAGGACCGGTCGCTGTGGGACCGGTCGCTGGTCGCGGAGGGGCAGGCGCTCGTGCGGTCCTGCCTGCGCCGCGACCGGCCGGGGCCCTACCAGCTGCAGGCGGCGATCCAAGCCGTCCACAGCGACGCCCGCACGGCGGAGGACACCGACTGGCGGCAGGTCCTGGCGCTCTACGACCAGCTGATGGTGGTCGCGCCGAGCCCTGTCGTCGCGCTCAACCGGGCGGTCGCCGTGGCCGAGGTCCTCGGTCCCGCCGCGGCCCTCCCCGTCGTCGAGGGCCTCGACCTCGACCGGCTCGACGTCTTCCACGCCGTGCGCGCCGACCTGCTCCGGCGCCTGGGCCGGTTCCCCGAGGCGGCCGCTGCCTATGACGCAGCGGTCGAGCGAGCCGGCAACGAGCCGGAGCGGGCGTTCCTGCGGAGACGCCGCGACGAGGTGCGGTCGAGCTGACCGGTGCCGCTCAACCGAGACCGAGCGCCACTGCCACCTCACTCCTCAGCACGAACAGCTCGACGGCGATGCGGTCGGGGGCACGCAGGTTCAGGTGGTGGCCCAGGTCGGACTCGACCACCTCGGAGTGCTCCACATCGTGCTGGTCCAGCCAGGCCGTCCATTCCTGGAGGTCCGCCACGGACGCGACCGCCAGCGCGACGTGGTCCATGCCGACTCGCGTCTCGTCGAACGATCCGGTGACGCTGCCGGCATGGTCCCGGAAGCCGACGACCGTCCCGGATCCGCGATGCACGCACACGGTGGCGCCCGGGACTTCGATGGCGACCTGGAAACCCATGACGGTCGTCCAGAACCACTGCGCCCGCTCCATGTCGGGGGCGCTCAGAGACACGTGCGAGACGCCGGTGATCGACC
>DASQTE010000252.1:0-2223 GCA_035642035.1 Blastococcus sp. | reverse complement strand
CCGCCGGCCGCACCAGCGTGGCCGGCCGGGCGGCCGTCGCCGTCGCGCTCGAACTGGGCCGCCACCCCGACCTCGGCTCCCGGCCGTCGCTGGCCCAGGCGGTGGTCACCGACCTGGTGGCCGGCGTGCTGGTCTCGCAGGGCGACCTGCAGGCGCGGCTGTCCGCGGCCGGCTGGGTACCGGCACCCGGAACACCGGTGCTGGTCCTCGCCGTCGAGGTCGACCGGCGCACGCCCGCGAGCGAGGCGGTGCCCGCGGTCCACGAGGCCGCCGAGAGCGTGCTCGGCCGCTGCCTGGTCGGCGCGGCCGGCAGTGCGGTCGTCGTCCTGGCCCGAGGGTGGCCGCGCTCGGCGCTGCGGAGGCAGCGGGAGGCCGCCGAAGAGCTCTTCCGGCACCTGCGCGGGGGAGCGCTGGACGCCGCCGTGCGCACCATCGGCGTGGCCGACCCGGTCGGCGAGCTGGCCGCCGTGCCGGGGGCCGTGGCCCGGGCGCGCGAGGTGGTCACGCTGAGCCGGCGCATCGGCAGCCGGCAGCCGGTGGTCCTGGCGCAGGACGTTGCCGTGCACCGGCTGCTGGCCGGTGGCCTGGACGCCTCGGAGATCGCGGCCTTCGTGACCGCGCAGCTCGGGCCGCTCGTCGACCACGACGCCGCGCACGGGACGGACCTGCTTCGCACGCTCGACGCCCACGTCGCGACCGGCCTGAGCAAGACCCGGACCGCGGAGGTCCTGGGCGTCCGCCGGCAGACGCTCTACGCCCGCCTCGAGCGCATCGAGCACCTGCTCGGCGCCCCGGTCGACGAGCCCGGTCAGCGGACCTGCCTCGGGCTGGCGCTGAGCGCGTGGCGCATGCGCACAGGGCTCGACCCCCAGACGGTGCCGGCCCCCACCCGCGGCGGGGTGGCCGGGCCGGTGCCGGCGCGCTCGGACGGGGCAGGAGGATAGGAGCATGAGCCAGGTCGTCGCCACCGCCGAACGAGCCGTCCGAGCGCCTGCCGAGCAGGTGCGGGCCGCCCTGGCCGACTACGAGGGCGCCCGCCGCCGGGCGCTGCCCGAGCAGTTCAGCGACTACCGCGTGGAGGCCGGCGGCCAGGGCGCCGGTACCCGAGTCCACTGGCGGTTCGCGGCCACGTCCAAGCGGGTCCGCGACCAGCTCCTGGTGGTCACCGAGCCCACGGCCGACTCGCTCGTCGAGACCGACGCCAACTCGTCGATGGTGACCACGTGGACCGTGCTCCCGGCGGACGCCGGCGCGTCCACGGTTCGGGTCCGCACGACCTGGAACGGGGCCGGCGGCATCGGCGGCTTCTTCGAGCGGACCTTCGCGCCGAAGGGCCTGCGGCGGGTGCACGAGCAGGTGCTCGAACGGCTCGAGGCGGAGCTCGCCTCGCGCTGAGTCGCGGCGCGACCGGCGTCCGCAGGGGACGATGGTCCGGTGACCGCCGCGCCTCCCGTCGACACCCGCTCCGTGGCAGGGGTGGACGAGCTCGCCGACCTGCTCGCCGACGGGGACGCCGTGGTCCTCTCCGGCGCCGGCCTCTCCACGGACTCCGGCATCCCCGACTACCGCGGCGCGTCCGGCAGCCTCCGCCGGCACACGCCCATGACCTACCAGACCTTCACGCGCGACCCCCGCGGGCGGCACCGCTACTGGGCGCGCAGCTTCGTGGGCTGGCGGCAGATCCGCGGCGCCCGGCCGAACGACGGGCACCGGGCGGTCGGAGACCTGCAGGCGGCGGGGCTGGTCGACGGGGTGATCACCCAGAACGTGGACGGGCTGCACCAGGCGGGCGGCGCGCGGGACGTCGTCGAGCTGCACGGCGGCCTCGACCGCACGGTGTGCCTCGGCTGCGGGGACGTCGCCGACCGGGCGGCGCTCGACGAGCGGCTGCGGGAGGCCAACCCGCACTTCGGCCCGCGCACCGACGAGATCAACCCCGACGGCGACGCCGAGCTGCCCGACGACGTGCTCGACGGGTTCGTGATGGTCGGGTGCCTCGCCTGCGGCGACGGCCCGCTGAAGCCCGACGTCGTCTTCTTCGGGGAGACGGTGCCCCGGGACCGCGTCGACCGGTGCTTCGGCCTGGTCGAGTCCGCCGGCAGCCTCGTCGTCCTCGGGTCCTCGCTGACGGTGATGAGCGGCTACCGGTTCGTCCTCCGGGCGGCCAAGCTGGGGATCCCGGTCGCCATCGTCAACGTGGGGCCCACCCGCGGCGACGCCAAG
>DASQTE010000251.1:0-21324 GCA_035642035.1 Blastococcus sp. | reverse complement strand
GATCCGGCCGCTGGAGTGGTCGGGACCCTGACCCTCGAGGCCGTGCGGCAGCAGCATGACGACGCCGGAGCGCTGGCCCCACTTGGCCTCGCCCGAGCTGATGAACTCGTCGATGACCATCTGGGCGCCGTCGACGAAGTCTCCGAACTGGGCCTCCCAGAGCACCAGCGCCTTGGGGTTGGCGACGGAGTAGCCGTACTCGAAGCCGAGGGCGGCGTACTCGCTCAGCAGCGAGTCGTAGACGAAGAACTTGGCCTGGTCCTGGCCGAGGTTGGCCAGCGGCGTGTACTCGGCGGCGGTCTCCCGGTCGATGAGCACCGAGTGGCGCTGTACGAACGTGCCACGGCGGGAGTCCTGCCCGGCCAGCCGCACCGGACGACCGTCCATGAGGAGCGAGCCGAAGGCCAGCAGTTCGCCCATGGCCCAGTCGATGCCGCCCTCGCTGGCCATCGCCGCCCGCTTCTCCAGCATCTTCTGGAGCTTCGGGTGCGGGGTGAAGTCCGGCGGGAAGGACACGTGGGCGTCGCCGACGGCCTTGAGCACCTCGCGGGTGATCGCCGTGTCGACCTGCGACTCCTGCGGCGTGCGCGGGTCCATGACCGGCTCGGGCTTCGAGGAGTCCTGCGCGTCGTGGGTCTCGGCGAAGGCCCGCTCGAGCTGACCGCGGTAGTCCTTGAGGGCCTCCTCGGCCTCTTCCAGCGTGATGTCGCCGCGGCCGACCAGCGCCTCGGTGTACAGCTTCCGCACCGAGCGCTTGCGGTCGATGATGTCGTACATCAGCGGCTGGGTCATCGACGGGTCGTCGCCCTCGTTGTGCCCGCGACGGCGGTAGCAGACCAGGTCGATGACGACGTCCTTCTTGAACGTCTGGCGGTAGTCGACGGCCAGCCGGGCGACCCGCACGCAGGCCTCCGGGTCGTCGCCGTTCACGTGGAAGACCGGCGCGTTGACCATCCGCGCGACGTCGGTGGAGTAGAGGCTCGACCGGGCCGCCGTCGGGCTGGTGGTGAAGCCGACCTGGTTGTTGACGACGACGTGCACGGTGCCGCCGGTGCGGTAGCCGCGAAGCTGGGAGAGGTTCAGCGTCTCCTGGACGACGCCCTGGCCGGCGAACGACGAGTCGCCGTGCAGCAGGACCGGCAGAACGGTGAAGCCGTGCTCGCCCTTGTCGATCATGTCCTGCTTGGCGCGGACGATGCCCTCGAGCACCGGGTTGACCGTCTCGAGGTGGCTCGGGTTGCTGGCCAGGGAGACGGCGATGCCGGCGTCCGGCCGGAACGGGTTGGTGAACGTGCCCGTGGCACCCAGGTGGTACTTGACGTCGCCGGAGCCCTGGACCGTGCCGGGGTCGATGTTGCCCTCGAACTCGCCGAAGATCTTCGCGTAGCTCTTGCCGAGCACGTTCGCCAGGACGTTGAGCCGGCCGCGGTGCGGCATGCCGATCGCGACCTCCTCGAGGCCGTGGTCGGTGCCGGCGAGGAGGACCTCGTCGAGGACCGGGATGAGCGACTCGCCGCCCTCGAGGCTGAACCGCTTCTGCCCGACGTACTTGGTCTGCAGGAAGGTCTCGAACGCCTCGGCGGCGTTGAGCCGGCCGAGGACGTGCTTCTGCTTCTCCCGGTCGGGCTGCTCGTGCTTGACCTCGACCCGCGCCTGGAGCCACTCGCGCTCCTCCGGGTCGGTGATGTGCATGTACTCCACGCCGACGGTGCGGCAGTAGGAGTTGCGCAGCACGCCGAGGATGTCGCGCAGGGCCATCAGCTTCTCGCCGGCGAACCCGCCGACGGGGAACTTGCGGTCGAGGTCCCACAGCGTCAGCCCGTGCTCGAGGATGTCGAGGTCGGGGTGGGTGCGGACCTTGAACTCGAGCGGGTCGGTGTCGGCCATGAGGTGGCCGTTGCGCCGGTAGGACTCGATGACCTCGATGACGCGGGCTTCCTTGTCGATCTGCCCCTCGCGCGTGATCCGCACGTCCGGCATCCAGCGCACCGGTTCGTAGGGGATCCGCAGCGACCGGAAGACCTTGTCGTAGAAGCCGTCCTCGCCCAGCAGCAGCGCGTGCAGCCGGCGCAGGAAGTCGCCGGACTCGGCGCCCTGGATGATCCGGTGGTCGTAGGTCGAGGTCAGCGTGATGATCTTCGACACGGCCATCTCGGTGAGCGCGTCGGGGTTCATCCCCTGGAACTCGGCCGGGTACTCCATGGCCCCGACGCCGATGATCGCGCCCTGGCCGGCGGTGAGGCGGGGCACCGAGTGGTTGGTGCCGATCGTGCCCGGGTTCGTCAGGCTGATCGTCGTCCCGGTGAAGTCCTCCATGGTCAGCTTGTTCTGGCGCGCCCGGCGGATGACGTCCTCGTAGGCGGCCCAGTACTGCGCGAAGTCCATCTCCTCCGCGGCCTTGATCGAGGCCACGACCAGGGAGCGGGAGCCGTCGGGCTTGGGCAGGTCGATGGCCAGGCCGAAGTTGACGTGCTCGGGCTGCACCAGCACCGGCTTGCCCTCGACCTCGGCGTACGCGTTGTTCATGTTCGGGAAGTCGTCCAGCGCCCGGACCAGCGCGTAGCCGATCAGGTGGGTGAAGGAGACCTTCCCGCCGCGGGACCGGGCGAGGTGGTTGTTGATGACGATGCGGTTGTCGGCCAGCAGCTTGGCCGGCACCGCGCGCACGCTCGTCGCCGTCGGCACGGTGAGCGAGAGGTTCATGTTCTTGACGACGGCGGCGGACGCGCCGCGCAGCGGCGACTGGGACCCCGCGGCGATCGGCGTGGCGGGGGTCTTGGCGGCGGCGGGCTTGTCCGCGGGCTTGTCGGCCGGCTTGGCGGCGGGCTTGGCGGGGGGCGCCTCCACGGGGGCGGCCTGCGCCGGAGCGGAGCCTGCGGCCGGCTTCGGCGCGGCCTCGCGCGCCGGCGCGGCCGCGGCGGCCGGCTGCTGCTTCGGCGCCACGGCACCGTTGGCCGCGGTGGTCGCCTCGGCGCGGTCGGCCGCCCCGACGGGGCTGCCGGGCCGGTAGTCGGCGAAGAACTCGTGCCAGGCCTGGTCGACGCTGGACGGATCGGCGAGGTACTGCTGGTACATCTCCTCGACCAGCCACTCGTTGGTGCCGAATCCGGCCACCGGGGAGGGGGACGCGGACGAGGGCCGGGATGAGCTCACGCTTGACACGGGGTCGAGTGCCTTCTTCGTCTGTGGGCGGCGTCTGGTGCTGTCTCGGCCGCGGCGATACCGCAGGCCGTATGGAGAGCCTGTGGCTTGGCTGGACCGGGTGTCGAGTCTACGCCGGGTCGGGTCCGCCGACCGGGTGCGACGGTCCTGGTCCGTGGCACCGCGGGACACGAGGAGATCGGCCAGGGCGTCGTTCGCCGTCGCCCGGCCCGCGTCGCCCCGGCGGTGGCGGGCCGCCGCCACCCGGCTGATGTCCAGGGCGCTCGCCCCGCGCTCGAGCAGCAGCCGGCCAACGCGTCGCCGTCACCGGCGGCCATCAGCCGGCCCAAGCGCTGGCCGTCATGCGGGTCGAGACAGGCAGTCCGTCAGACGACGTCGCGCCGGACGGCGAGCACCGTCCCGAGGAAGGCGAACAGCAGGCCGTAGGCGACCAGCAGGATCGCGCCCTGCCAGCCGGCCAGGAGCTCGGGCCCCTCGAACGTGGCGGTCAGCGCCTCCAGGGCGCCGCCGGGCATCCACTTGTAGGCGCCGGCCGTCGCCGGGATCGAGCGGATGACCGGCTCGATGACGAAGAGGTACACCAGCCCGCCGACGATCGCGCCGACCTGGTTCTTCAGCAGCGCACCGATGCCCACGCCGATGACCGCGTAGATCACCAGCGCCAGGGCGGACCGGCCGAGCACCGCCGCGTTCTCGGCGTTCAGCGCCGGCGCGGCACCTCGGGCGCCGGCGTGGATGGCGACGACGACGAAGTTGACCGCCACCACGACGAGGGCGAAGACGACCGAGGCCCCGGCGTAGGCCAGCAGCTTGGCCACGACGACCCTGCCCCGCTTGGGCGTGGTCAGGAACGTGGGCGTCGCCGTCCGGTGCCGGTACTCCTGCGTCATCCCGATGATGCCGAGGATGAGGAAGAGGATGTTGGCGTTGGCCCCCTGCGACAGGGCCAGCTCCTCGTACAGCGAGCTGCCGACCGGCGGGATGCCGCTCTCGGGGTTGCCCGCGAAGGACGTGAAGAGCACCGAGAACCCGACGACCAGGACGACGGCGCCCAGCAGCAGGCCGAGCCACACCTTCGTGGTGA
Organism: Blastococcus sp.; assembly: GCA_035642035.1. Taxonomy (GTDB): domain Bacteria; phylum Actinomycetota; class Actinomycetes; order Mycobacteriales; family Geodermatophilaceae; genus Blastococcus_B. The sequence continues at coordinate 17,078 of DASQTE010000251.1, read as the reverse complement.
AGAGCTTGGTCCACTCGGCGCGCACCAGGCGGGTCATCGGGTTGCCTCCTGAGCGGTGGGCGACGGCGCGGCGAACTGCTCGGAGCCGCTGGTGAGCTGGAAGTAGATCTCCTCGAGGCCGCTGGTGTGCGAGCGCAGCTCGTGCAGCTCGACGCCGGCGGCGAACGCCCGCCGGCCCACCTCGGCCGGGGTGGATCCGGTGACGGTCAGGGCGCCGTCCTCCTGGGTGACGTGGGCGCCGTCGGCGCGCAGGACGTCGGCGAGCCGGGCGACCTCGGGACTGCGGACGAGGACCGTGCCGGCACCGTCGGCGCCCGAGCGCAGCTGCTCCATGGAGCCCTCGCGGACCAGGCGGCCGGCGCCGACGATGACCACGCGGTCGACGGTCTGCTCGACCTCCGACAGCAGGTGGCTGGACACGAGCACCGTCCGGCCCTGGTCGTGCGCCATGTGGCGGAGGAAGCCCCGCAGCCACTGTATGCCCTCGGGGTCCAGGCCGTTGGCCGGCTCGTCCAAGACGAGGACGGCGGGGTCACCGAGCAGGGCGGTCGCCAGCGCGAGGCGCTGCCGCATGCCGAGGGAGTAGCCGCCGGCCCGCCGGTTGCCGGCGTCGGCCAGCCCGACCTGGACCAGGACCTCGTCGGCCCGCGTGAGCGGGAAGCCCGCGGCGCGGCAGTAGACCCGCAGGTGGTTGCGCCCCGAGCGGGCCGGGTGGAAGGCCGTCTCGAGCACGGCCCCCACGGTCCGCAGCGGGTCGGTCAGGGAGGCGTACGGGGCGCCGTTGAAGGTCGCCGTCCCGGCGTCGGGCTGCATGAGCCCGAGCAGCATCCGCAGGGTGGTGGTCTTGCCGGCCCCGTTCGGCCCGAGGAAGCCGGTCACGGAACCGGGTTCGACGGTGAACCCGAGGTCGGTGACGGCGCGGACCTGGCCGAAGGACTTGCTGAGTCCGCGCACCTCGACCCGGACGGGGTCGACCGTCGCGGTGCTGGCGATGGAAATGATGTCTCCTCGGATGGGCCGCGGGGTCGGTCCCATCCAAGCGCACCGGGGGTTGCTCCCGGGAGCCCCCGGCGCCTCCCGGCGCGCCGCCGGGCTGCGCCGACGGCGAAGATGATCTCGGCGTGACCCCCGGCACACGGTCACATAGAGTCCGCGCCGTGAGCGACACCTCGAACGCCTACCGGACGGTCGTCGTGGGGACCGACGGGTCGGACTCCTCGCTGCGCGCGGTCGCGCGGGCCGGGGCCCTGGCCGGTGCATGCGGCGCCACGCTGGTCGTCGCCTGCGCCTACCTGCCCACCGAGGCCGACGAGCGCGAGCTCGCCCGCGCGCAGGACACCCTCCGCGACGAGGCCTACCAGGTCGTCGGCTCCCACCCGGCGGAGGACACCGTGCGCACCGCCGCGGAGCGGGCCGGTGCCGCGGGGGCGAAGGACGTGCGGACCGTCGCGGTGCAGGGCTCGCCCGTCGAGACGCTGCTCGAGGTGGTCCGCCGCGAGAAGGCCGACCTGCTCGTGGTCGGCAACCGTGGGCTCGCGGGCATCAAGGGCCGGCTGCTGGGCTCGGTGCCCGCCGACGCGACCCGGCGTTCCGAGTGCGACGTGCTCGTCGTGCACACCACGGACTGAGGCCCCCGACGCGCATGGACGACCCGGGGGAGGGCCCCGGCCCGGACGCCCGCGAGGCGCTCGAGCGGCTGCTGCTCGACGGGCCGCGGCGGTACACGAGGCTCCAGGTGGCCGCGCTCGCCGGCATGGAGCCCACCCGGACGCAGCGGCTGTGGCGCGCCCTGGGTTTTCCGGACGCCGCCGACGACGACCCCGCGTTCACCGACGCCGACGTCCAGGCGCTCGCCATACTCTCGGAGCTGATCGACTCCGGCTTCGTCGACGCGGAGACGGAGGCGTCGATCGCCCGCGCGATGGGGCAGGCGCTCTCCCGGCTGGCCGACTGGCAGGCCGACATGCTCGCCGACGCACTGACCCGCACGGGCCCCGCCGGGGAGCGCCGCCCCGCGTCGCCCGACGAGGCGGTCGCCGTCGCCCGCGCGCTGCTGCCCAAGATGCGCGACATCCAGCACTACGTCTGGCGCCGGCACCTCGCGGCCAATGCCGACCGGCTCCTCGCCTCGGCCGCCGGACAGGGGGACCGGCGGGAGCTCGCCGTGGGGTTCGCCGACCTGGTCGGGTACACCTCGCGCAGTCGCGGCATGGGCGGTCGCGAGCTCGGCGCGATGGTGGAGGACTTCGAGGCCATCGCGACCGAGGTGATCGCGCGGCACCGCGGCCGGGTGGTGAAGACCGTCGGGGACGGCGTGCTGTTCACCGCGGGGTCGGCGGTGGACGCCGTCGAGATCGGCCTGCTCCTCCCTGAGGCGTGGGACGCCGCGGAGCGACCTCCGCTGCGGGTGGGCGCCGCGTACGGCACCGTGCTCACCCGCCTCGGCGACGTGTACTCACCGGTGGTGAACCTGGCCAGCCGGCTGACCTCGCTCGCCCGCCCGGGCACCGTGCTGGTCGACCGCGACCTGGTCGACCGGATCCGGGACCTGTCGGAGTACCGGGTCCGCCCGCTGCGCCGGGTCTCGGTCCGTGGCTACGACCACCTGCAGCCGTGGCTGGTCCGCCGTCGCAAGCACGTCGACGACGTCGACGACGAGCACGTCTACGACGACGACGCCGCGGACGAGCCCCGGGACGACGACAAACCCGTGTGAGGCGGCGCGGCGCTCGGCTATCGTCGGGTCGTGCTCTCGCTGCGGTAGTCGCCGTCCTTCCCCGGCCCTCTCGTACCGCCCCTAGGAGCATCACCCCATGAGCGCCACCCTCGTCGCGCACGGCCTGTCCGCCGGCCACGGCGCCCGCGTCCTGTTCTCCGGCCTCGACCTGGTCGTCGCCCCGGGTGACGTCGTCGGCCTCGTCGGCGTCAACGGCGCCGGCAAGTCGACCCTGCTGCGCACGCTCGCCGGTGAGCTCGCCGCGGAGGCCGGGTCGATCGTGGTCAGCCCGCCGGCGGCGACCCTCGGCTACCTGCCCCAGGAGCACGAGCGGCGCGAGGCGGAGACCGTCCTCGCCGCCCTCGCCCGCCGCACCGGCGTCGCCGCCGCGCAGGCCGCCCTGGACGCAGCCACCGACGACCTCACCGCCGGCCGGCCCGGCGCCGACGACGACTACGCCGACGCGCTCGAGCAGTGGCTGGCCCTCGGCGGGGCGGACCTGGAGGACCGGGCCGTCGAGGTCGTCGCCGAGGTGGCGCCCGGGGTCGCGCTCGACGCACCGACGGCCGGCCTGTCCGGTGGCCAGGCGGCCCGCGTCGGCCTGGCCGGACTGCTGCTGTCGCGCTACGACGTCCTCCTCCTCGACGAGCCCACCAACGACCTGGACCTGGCCGGGCTGGACCAGCTCGAACGGTTCGTCACCGGGGCGCGGGCCGGCATCGTCGTGGTGAGCCACGACCGCGAGTTCCTCGCCCGCACCGTGACGCGGGTGGTCGAGCTGGACCTGGCGCAGCAGCTGGTCCGGGTCGTCGACGGCGGGTACGAGGCGTACCTGGCCGAGCGCGAGGTGGCCCGGCGGCACGCACGCGAGGAGTACGAGGAGTACGCCGGCACGAAGGCAACGCTCGAGGCCCGGGCCCGCATGCAGCGCAACTGGCTCGCCAAGGGCGTGCGCGACTCGATCAAGAAGGCGTCCGACGGCGACAAGCACGTGAAGAACCACCACCGCGCCACCTCGGAGAAGCAGGGCGCCAAGGCGAAGCAGACCGATCGGCGGATCGAGCGCCTCGAGGTCGTCGAGGAGCCCCGCAAGGAGTGGGAGCTGCGGATGGAGATCGCCGCGGCACCCCGCGCCGGCGCCGTCGTGGCCACCCTGCGCGGCGCCGTCGTCCGGCGCGGCGGCTTCATACTCGGCCCGCTGGACCTGCAGGTCGACTGGGGGGACCGGGTGGCCATCACCGGCGCCAACGGGTCGGGCAAGTCCACCCTGCTGGCGGCGCTGCTGGGCCGGGTGCCGCTGGACGAGGGCAGCGCCTCGCTCGGGCCGGCCGTGCTGGTGGGCGAGATCGAGCAGGCCCGCAGCCGGTTCTTCGGCGCCGAGCAGCTGCTGGACGCCTTCTCCGCGGAGGTGCCCGACTGGCCGACGGCGGAGGTGCGCACCCTGCTGGCCAAGTTCGGGCTGACCGCCGAGCACGTGCTGCGCCCGGCGGCGACGCTGTCACCCGGCGAGCGCACCCGTGCCGGGCTGGCGCTCCTGCAGGCGCGCGGGATCAACGTCCTCGTGCTCGACGAGCCGACCAACCACCTGGACCTGCCGGCGATCGAGCAGCTGGAGCAGGCGCTGGCCGCCTACCCGGGCACCCTCCTGCTGGTGACGCACGACCGCCGGATGCTCGATGCGGTGCACACCACCCGCCGGCTCGAGGTCGTCGACGGGCAGGTCACCGAGCGCTGAGCTCAGCCGGCCGGCGCCTCGAGCTCGTCGGCGATGCCGACGGTGTCCATGCCGGCCCATGTCTCCGACACGTGGTGGGCCAGCACCATGAGGTCCCGCAGCTCGCCGCTGCGGTCGCGGATGTGGTCGCGCAGCAGCGCCTCGCCGCTGAAGCCCAGGTCGGCGAACAGCGCCAGCGCCGCGCCCTGCTCGGCGACGACCTCCACGACCAGCTTCGAGAGCCCGGACGAGACGGCCTCCACCAGGGCGCGGCGGGCCAGTTCCCGCCCCAGCCCGCTGCCCCGCCGGGTCGGCGAGACGACGAGGCGCACCTCGCCGACGTGGTCGGACCACCCGGGCAGCGGTCGCACGGCGACGTAGCCGGTCACCTCGTCGCCGTCCACGGCCACCCACCGCCCGCCGGGCGAGGTGTCGGTCGCCCAGGAGCGGACGGTGCCGGGGTCGGTGACGTCCTCCTTGATGAAGGTCCGGTCGCCCTCCGGCAGCGAGCCGAAGAAGGTCACCAGCGCGTCGCAGCGCTCGGGACCCAACCGCTCGATCCGCACGTCAGGCCTCCTGTCCCGCTGCGGCGTCCGACGAGGTGGCGTCGATCGGATCGCTCCGGCGGCGGACGAAGTCGATGATCGTGGGCACCGTCGTCCTCGCCGCCGTCCGGCCGACCACCAGGCCCATGTGCCCGGCGTCCAGGCACAGCTCGTGCTTGTCCGGCGATCCGACCAGGTCGATCAGGGGCGCCGTCGCCTCCGGCGGCACGATGTGGTCCCGGTTGGCCCGCACGGTCAGGAACGGGACCTGGATGTCCCCCAGGTGGACCGGGTCACCGCCGACGGACAGCCGGTCGGTGACGAAGCCGTTGCGGCGTACCAGCATCTCGGAGGTCTCCCGTGCGGCCGCGCCGGGGAAGGGGACGTGGTCGTCCGACCACCCGGTCATCGCCTGGTACGAGGCGACGTACTCGTCGTTCCAGAGCCGCTCCCAGAGGTTGACGTAGCGGCTCACCTCCGCCGTCGGCGTCAGCGAGCGGAAGCCCTGCACGACGACGGACGGCGGCACGTTGCCGTCCGCGCCCAGGACCGAGCCGACGTCCATCCCGCCGACGTCGAAGATGTCGGCGAGCGGACCCATGTGCCGGAAGTCGACCGGCGTCGCCAGGACGGTGAGGCTGCGCAGCGGGGCGTCGGGGTGGTGGGCGGCGTAGAGCAGGGTGAGGTCCCCGCCGAAGCAGTAGCCGAAGAGGTTCACCTCGTCGGCGCCGGAGAGCTCCAGGACCCGGTCGACGCCCGCGGGGATGTAGTCGTCGACGTAGTCCTCGAGCCGGTTCTCCGCGTCCCGCTCGTCGGGCTCGCCCCAGTCGAGCATGTACACGTCGAACCCGGCCTCCAGCAGCTGCTCGACGAAGCTGTTGCCCGGGGTCAGGTCGAGGATGTAGCTGCGGCTGATCAGGCTGAAGACCAGCAGCAGCGGGGGCTCGTAGCGGACCCCGCCGTAGGTCTCGGGGTCGTTCCGGTAGTGCCAGAGCTGGGTGCGGCCGCGCTGCCAGACGACGTCCTTCGGGGTCTGGCCCACGCCCGGACGGTCGACCCCGGCGACGAGCTTGATGCCGTTACGGGCTCGCAGGGCGTTGCGTTCGACGTCGCGGCGGACGCGGTCGAGCACCGTCTGCGGGCTGGGCACCGTCGGCATCGCTGGCCTCCGTGGTCGGGATGGTGGGCGGGGTGGTCCGGGCACCGGCCGTGCGCCGCCGCTCGGACTCGAGCTGGATCGTCAGCCGCCGCACCTCGCGGTCCAGCGCCCCGATCTGCGTGCGCAGCCGGCTGATGTCGCTGCCGGCGGGCAGGTTGACCAGGTGCCACGCGCGCGCGGTCAGCCCCTGGACCGACCGCCCCGCGAGGGTCTGGGCCCGGCGGGCGAGCGCGACGCCGAGGGAGAAGTACTCGGTGCGGACCAGGTTCTCGGCCCGCGGGGCGACGGCGCGCTCGGCCGCGTCGAACGCCTGCCGCCACAGCGGCGACGCCGGCGGCGGCTTCTTCTGTCCAGCGGGCTCGCTCACCGCTGGCCCACCTGCTCGGGGACCTCCACGGAACGGCGGAGGATCTTGCCCGTCGGCCCCTTGGGCAGGGAGTCGACCAGCCACAGGTGCCGTGGGTACTTGTAGGCCGCCACCCGTGCCTTCACGAACTCGCGCAACTCGTCCACCTCCGCCGACGCACCGGGTTTGAGGGCGACCGCCGCGGCGACCTCCTCACCCAGCTCCGGGTGGGAGATGCCGACGCAGGCGACCTCGGCGACGGCCGGGTGCTCGTACAGCGCCTCCTCGATCTCCCTCGGGTACACGTTGTAGCCGCCGCGGATGATCATCTCCTTCTTGCGGTCGACGATGAAGTAGTAGCCGTCCTCGTCCAGCCGGGCGAGGTCGCCGCTGCGGAACCAGCCGTCGGGGATCGCCTTCGCCGTCTCCTCCGGGCGCTCCCAATAGCCCTTCATGACGTTCTCGCCGCGGATGGCGATCTCACCGACCTCGCCGGCCGGGACGTCCTTTCCGTCGTCGTCGACCAGGCGCATCTCCACGCCGGCGATCGGGGTGCCGATCGAGCCGGGCTTGCGCTCGGCGTGCGGGTGGTTGAACGACGCGACGGGGGAGGTCTCGCTGAGGCCGTAGCCCTCCAGGATGATGCAGCCGAACTTCTCCTCGAACGCCCGCATGACCTCCACGGGCATCGCCGATCCGCCGGAGACGCACAGCCGCAGGCTGGAGACGTCGGTCGAGCCGGCGTCGGGGGAATGCAGCATCCCGGCGAACATCGTGGGGACGCCCTCGAAGATGGTCACCCGGTCGCGCTCGATCACCGACAGGGCCTTGCCGCCGTCGAACCGCGGGATCAGCGTCAGCAGCGAGCCGCGGGCTACTGCGGTGTTCAGCCCGCAGGTCAGCCCGAACACGTGGAACAGGGGCAGGCAACCCATGATCACGTCGTCGGCGGTGTTCTCCGCGAGCGTGTCGGCCGTCGTCCGGCAGTTGCCGGCCAGGTTGGCGTGGGTCAGCTCGGCGCCCTTCGGCTGACCCGTGGTCCCGGAGGTGTAGAGGATGACCGCGAGATCGTCGCCGGACCGCTCGACGGGGGCGTCCAGCGCCGAGTCGCCGATCAGGGCATCCGGCAGCGCGGGCCCGACGGTGACCGCCTCGATGCCGACGGTGCCGGCGGCCTCCACCACGGGCTCCGCGGACGGCTCGAGCGCGACGACCAGGCGCGCGCCGGAGTCGCGGAGGTAGTACTCGACCTCGCGCGCCTTGAGCAGCGGGTTCATCGGGACGACCGCCGCTCCGGCGAGGAGCGCGCCGTAGAAGACGACGGGGAAGGAGAGGACGTTCGGCAGCACCATGCCGACCCGGTCGCCGGGGGAGATGCCACGCGCCTGCAGGGAGGCCGCGACCTTCAGCGCGGCGTCCCGGAACTCCGCATAGGTCAAACCGGCGTCGTCCATCTTGAGCGCCGGGCGGTCCGCGTGCTCCGCGGCGGTGTCGATCAGGTTCTGGGCCAGGTTGCTCACGTGCGCGCCTCCCCGTCGAGGTCCGGACCAGCGCCCTACCCGCCCGGGAGGTGGCCTACCCCACAACACGGTTACGGTCGCCGGACCAGACACGACGAGGGGAGCACCACCGATGGCTGACCGCACGATCCTGGACATGTTCCGGCTGGACGGCCGGGTGGCGATCGTGACGGGAGCCTCGTCCGGGCTCGGCGCCGTGTTCGCGCGGACGCTGGCCGAGGCCGGGGCCGACGTCGTCCTCGGCGCCCGGCGCGTCGACCGCCTCGCCGACACCCAGCGCGCCGTCGAGGCGGCCGGCCGGCGGGCGATCTCCGTCCGCACCGACGTGGCCCTGCCCGAGGACTGCCAGGGACTGGTCGACGCCGCGATGGCGGAGTTCGGCAAGGTCGACGTCCTGGTCAACAACGCCGGCGTCGGGACGGCCGCGCCGGCCACGCGCGAGACCCCGGAGCAGTTCCGCCAGGTCATCGACGTCAACCTCAACGGCTGCTACTGGATGGCGCAGGCGTGCGGGCGGGTCATGCAGCCGGGCAGCTCGATCGTCAACATCTCCAGCGTGTTGGGTCTGACCACCGCGGGGCTGCCGCAGGCGGCCTACGCCGCCAGCAAGGCCGGCCTCATCGGGCTGACCCGCGACCTCGCGCAGCAGTGGACCGGACGCAAGGGCATCCGGGTCAACGCGCTGGCGCCGGGCTTCTTCACCTCGGAGATGACCGACCAGTACCCCGAGGGCTACCTGGAGTCGCAGCTCGCCCGGGTACTGGTGGGGCGCAAGGGCGACCCGGAGGAGCTGGCCGCCGCGCTGGTCTTCCTGGTCAGCGACGCCGGCGGCTACGTCACCGGCACGACCATCCCGGTCGAGGGCGGGATGCTGACGAGCTGACTCAGCCGGCCCGGGCCACCAGGGCGGTGATCCGGTCGAGGATCTGAGGCCACACGGCGCGCGGCAGGTCGTGCCCCATGCCGTCGACGACGAGCAGCTCGGCGCCGGGGATCGCGGCCGCGGTGGCCCGGCCACCACTCACGTCGACCAGCGTGTCGTGCGACCCGTGGATCACCAGCGTCGGGACGGCGATCTTCGCCAGGTCCGCGGTGCGGTCGTGGGTGGTGAGGATCGCCGCCAGCTGCCGCGCGACACCGGCGGGGTCGTGGGCCCGGTCGAACGCGAGCCCGGCGCGCTCGCGCAGCGCGGCCTCGTCGAACTCGAACCCGGGGGAGCCGATCACCCGGTAGGTGTCGAGCACCCGCTGGATCGCGCTCTGGCGGTCGGTGGCGGCCGGGGCCAGCAGGACCGGCAGGGCGACGTCGGCGGGCGCGCCCACGCCGGGTGCGCCGGTCGTCGACATGATCGAGGTGAGGCTGAGCACGCGCTCGGGCGCCTGCACCGCGACGAGCTGGGCGATCATGCCGCCCATCGACGCGCCGACCAGGTGCACGCGGTCCAGGCCGAGGGCATCGAGCAGCCCGATCGTGTCGGTGGCCAGGTCGTTCAGACCGTAGGCCGCCGACGACGTGTCGCCGCCGAACATCGCCATGATGTCGGGCGCCCCCGCGGCGTGCAGGTGCGTCGACAGGCCGATGTCGCGGTTGTCGAAGCGGACGACGAAGTGGCCGCGGTCGGCCAGCGCGGCGCAGAACTCGTCGGGCCAGCCGATCATCTGCGTGGCCAGGCCCATGACGAGGAGGACCGGCGGATCCCCCGCGTCGCCGAAGGTCTCGTACGCGATCTCGAGATCGCCCACCCGTGCCCGCTGGATGCCGCTGGTCTGCATGCGCCGGACGCTAGCCGAGCGGTCCGGCCCGCACACGGCCGGCTCGGAACTGTCGGAGGGCTGCGCTTGACTCCCCGCCACCGCCGTCCGCGCGGTGCCCATCGAGGAGGTCCCCGTGCCGGTCGAACTGATCAATCCCGACGGCTTGCCCAAGCCGGAGTTCTACGCCCAGCTGAGCGTCGCCACCGGCACGCGCACGGTGTACCTGTCGGGGCAGGTCGCGCGGGACGCTGAGGGGCGGCCCGTCGGAGCCGGTGACCTGGCGGCGCAGGTGGAGCAGGCGTATCTCAACGTGGCGACCGCGCTGGCCGCCGTCGGCGGCAGCTTCGACGACGTCGCCAAGCTGACGCTCTACGTCGTCGACTGGGACGGTTCGCAGCTGGCCGGGATCGGGGACGGGGTGGGCCGCGTCGCGCAGCGGCTGGGGGTGTCGCCGCTCAAGCCCACCACGCTCATCCCCGTCGCGGCGCTGGGTGAGCCCGACCTGCTGATCGAGGTGGAAGCGGTGGCCGTGCTCGCCTGAGCGGCCGGCTGTCGCGCGCGGGCGGATGTCGCGCGGATCGGAAGAGTGCCCCCGGCAGGATTCGAACCTGCGCCCCTGCCTCCGGAGGGCAGTGCTCTATCCCCTGAGCTACGGGGGCTCGTCCGGTCGTGCGGGACAGACGCTATCAGCCGCCGGCCGGCGGCCGGACGGAGCCCCTCACGGCGCCGGGAGAGGGGTGCCGCCGCGCGCGGCGAGCATGTCGGCCATCAGCGTCGTCTCGGCGGTCTGCGACTCGGCGATGGCCTGGGCGAGCGTCCGCACCACGGACGTCGAGGCGTTCGTCACCGCGTACTCGGCCATCTCGAGCCCGCCCTGGTGGTGGCGCATCATCAGCCGGAGGAACTCCACGTCGAAGGCGGCCCCGTCCAGGGAGCGCAGCGTGGCGAGTTCCTCCTCGGTCGCCATCCCCGGCATCAGCCCGGACTCGTCCGTGCCGTGCCCGGAGTGCCCGCTCCCGTCGCCGGCCATCCAGCCCATGACGTCCCCCCCGGTGGGCGAGTAGCCCCACAGGGCCAGCCAGCCGTGCATGCGCCCCACCTGGTTGTTCTGGGTGGACGCGATGTCGAACGCCAGCCCGCGGACGGCGGGGTCGTCGCTGCGCTCGAGGGCGAGGTTGGCCATCTCCACGCCCTGCAGGTGGTGCCGCGCCATGTCACGGGAGAAACCGACGTCGACGGCGCTCGGTGCCGGCGCGTCGTCCCGGCCGATGCCGAGCGCGACCGCCAGACCGCCGCCGAGCAGCACCAGACCCACGGCGATGACCGCCATCAGGGCCACCCGCAGGGGACTGCGGGTCGGCGTCGGCTCCGGCGCTGTGGTCACGATCGTCCTCGGGCTGGGGCTGTGCGGGCGGTGCTGGGATCGCGGCCGGTCAGGGGGTGGCCGTCTCCGTGGGTGCGGCGCTGCTCGGCGCGGCGTCGGCCGCGGGGACCGGCTCGGCGACCACCGGGTTCGTCGCGAACGTCGGGTTCTCGCAGCTGGCGCCGGGCTCGGGGGTGAACTCGCTGTTCAGCGTGAGGAAGTCGGCGAACTGCTTGATGCGGACGTCGTCGGCGCTGTCCACCTTCAGCTGGTGGTTCCACGACTGGATGCTGATGGGGGAGTCCAGGCCCTCGTAGGGCGACATCATCCGGCCCGCCTCGTTCTCCACGAGGCCGGCGAGCGTGTCGATGTCGGCCTGCGAGAGGGCGGCGGGGTCGTAGGTGATCCACACCGCGCCGTGCTCCAGGCTGTGCACCGCGTTCTCGTGCCGGATGTCGATGTCGTAGACGGTGCCGGTGCAATCGGCCCACGCCGGCGGTGGTGCGTGCGGCCCGCCCACCGGGGGCGACTCCGTGTAGTCGACCGCGGTCGTGACGTGCTCCTGGCCGGCCGCGTAGTCGAAGGTCTGGATGCCCTCGATCTCGTCGACGGCCTCGACGTCGTTCTCGTTCGACTTGTTCACCTGGACGACCGCGTAGGTGATGACGGCGGCGGCGAACACGACCACCGCGAGCGCGGCGGCGATCAGGCCCCAGGGGCGCTGCGGGGAGACGACGTTGGCCGGGGGCCGGGTGCGCCCGCCCCGGCTGCTCGCCCCGCCCTTGCCGGCGGGACCGCCCTTGCCGGCAGGCCTGCCGGTGCCGGATGCGGGCTTGCGGTCCTTGGCCAAGGCCTCTCCTCGATGCTGGGTGCAGGTGCAGTCGTGCCGGCGCAGGGCACGCAATCGGCGCGGGCCTCTGCCTCACGCCCCGAGCGAGTGTAGGTCGGCTCCCTGTGCGGTCCCTGGGAGCGTGGGGTTCCTGGGGCGAGGCGGGCCGGCGGGGCCGGGGAGGCCGGTCAGTACGCTCGTGCGGTGACACCTGAGCAGCTGCGGAACGTCGTCCGGACCGTCGTGGCCGCGGCCGTCGACCGCGGCGCGCTGGCGGTCGAGGTGCCCGACGAGGTCGTGGTGGAGCGCCCGAAGGTCCGGGCGCACGGCGACTACGCGACCAACGTCGCGCTCCGGCTCGCCAAGGCCGCCGGCCGTCCGCCGCGCGAGATCGCCGGACTGCTGGCCGCGGACCTCGCCGCGCAGCCGGGCATCGCGAGCGTCGACGTCGCCGGCCCGGGCTTCCTCAACATCACGATGGCCGAGGGCGCGCTGGGGCAGATCGCCGTGCAGGCGGTGACGGCGGGGGCGGCCTACGGGCGGACGCAGGTGCTGGCCGGTCAGAAGCTCAACCTCGAGTTCGTCTCGGCCAACCCGACCGGCCCGGTGACGCTGGGCTCGACGCGGTGGGCCGCCGTCGGCGACGCGCTGGCCCGGCTGCTGGAGGCCAGCGGCGCCGACGTCAGCCGCGAGTACTACGTCAACGACGCCGGCGCCCAGATCGAGCGGTTCGGGCGGAGCCTGCAGGCGGTCGCGCTGGGCCGGCCCGTCCCCGAGGACGGCTACCAGGGCGACTACGTCGAGACGGTGGCCCAGCAGGTGGTCGCCGACGACCCCGGGCTGCTCGACCAGCCGGAGGACGTCCAGCTCGCCGCCTTCGCCGAGCGGGGCGTGGCCGCCATGGTCGCCGACATCCGCAGCACGCTCGACGGCTTCGGCGTCCACTTCGACACCTTCTTCTCCGAGAAGTCGCTGCACGAGTCCGGGGCGCTGGAGAAGGCGGTGTCCACGCTGCGGGACCAGGGCCACGTCTTCGAGTCCGACGGCGCGGTCTGGCTCCGGACGACGGACTTCGGCGACGACAAGGACCGCGTCCTGGTCAAGGCCGGCGGCGAGCCCACCTACTTCGCGGCCGACTGCGCCTACTACCTGGACAAGCGGGCCCGCGGCTTCGACCGGGTCGTGATCCTGCTCGGCGCCGACCACTCCGGGTACGTCGGCCGGTACAAGGCGCTGGTCGCCGCCGCCGGCGACGACCCGGCCAGGCACCTGGAGATCCAGATCGGCCAGCTCGTCAACCTGGTCAAGCACGGCGAGCCGGTCCGGATGAGCAAGCGCAAGGGCAACTTCGTGCTGCTCACCGACCTGGTCGACGCGGTCGGGAACGACGCCGCGCGCTACGCCCTGGCTCGCGCGTCGGTCGACCAGCAGATCGACATCGACGCCGACCTGTGGAGCCGGCAGACCAACGACAACCCGGTCTTCTACGTCCAGTACGCGCACGCCCGGATCTCCTCGGTGCTCCGCAACGCCGCCGACCTCGGCCTCGCGCTCGGGGACGCGGAGGACGTCGACGTCACCCAGCTCGCGCACGAGCGGGAGAGCGACCTGCTGCGGGCGATCGGCGAGTTCCCGCGGGTGCTCTCGGCCGCCGCCGAGCTGCGCGCGCCGCACCGGGTCGCCCGCTACCTGGAGGAGCTCGCCGGCACCTACCACCGGTTCTACGACTCCTGCCGGGTCCTGCCCCGCGGCGACGAGGAGGCGACCCCGCTGACCACCGCTCGGCTGTGGCTGTGCGCCGCCACCGCGACGGTGCTGCGCAACGGCCTCGACGTCCTGGGTGTCTCCGCCCCGGAGCGGATGTGAGGGCGCACCCGGCCGGTCCGCTGCACGGCAACATCTCGCAGCCGACCGCCGCCGGTGCCCCGCCGAGCGACCTCGGCGTCCTCGACCCGCACGTCTGGCCGCGGTCCGCCCAGCGGGTCGGCGGCGAGCTGCACCTGGGCGGCCGGCCGGCGACCGAGCTCGCCCGCGACCACGGCACCCCGCTGTTCGTCCTGGACGAGGGCGACTTCCGCGGGCGGGCGGCGGACTTCGCCACCGCGTTCGCCGACGCCGACGTGCACTACGCCTCGAAGGCCTTCCTCTGCGGTCAGGTGGCCCGCTGGATCGCCGACGACGGCCTGCACCTGGACGCCTGCAGCGGCAACGAGCTGTCCCTCGTGCTGGCCGCCGGCTTCCCGGCCGAGCGGATCGCGCTGCACGGCAACAACAAGTCGCTCGTCGAGCTGCAGCTGGCGGTCGACGCGCGGATCGGGCACGTGGTGCTCGACTCCTTCGACGAGATCGACCGGCTCGTCCCGCTGGCCGCGGCGCGGGTCGCCGCCGGTGGCCCGCCGGTGCCGGTGCTGATCCGCGCGACGGTCGGCATCGAGGCGCACACCCACGAGTTCATCGCGACCGCCCACGAGGACCAGAAGTTCGGCTTCTCACTGGCGACCGGCGACGCGCTCACCGCCGCGGTCCGGGTGATCCGCGAGCCCGCGCTGCAGCTCACCGGGCTGCACAGCCACATCGGCTCGCAGATCTTCGACACCGCCGGGTTCGAGGCCGCCGCCCACCGCGTCGTCGGGCTGCTCGCCCAGGTGCAGCAGGCGACCGGGGAGCTGCTCGACGAGCTGAACCTGGGCGGCGGCTTCGGCATCGCCTACCTCGCCGAGGACGACCCGGTCACCGCCGCCGACGTCGCCGGCCGGCTCCGGTCGGTCGTGGCGGCCGAGTGCGCCGCACTCGGGCTGCCGGTGCCGCGGCTGGCCGTCGAGCCCGGCCGGGCGATCGCCGGTCCCGGGACGGTCACCCTCTACGAGATCGGCACCATCAAGCCGGTGCGGCTGGGCGCCAGCGGGGCGCCCGGCACGCCGCTGGTGCGCAACTACGTCTCGGTTGACGGCGGCATGAGCGACAACATCCGCACCGCCCTCTACGACGCGAGCTACACGTGCGTCCTCGCCAACCGGACCTCCGACGCCCCGCCGGCGCTCTGCCGGGTCGTGGGCAAGCACTGCGAGAGCGGCGACATCCTGGTCCGCGACCTGTGGCTGCCCTCGGACGTGCAGGCGGGCGACCTGCTCGCCGTCGCCGCCACCGGCGCGTACTGCTGGTCGATGGCCAGCAACTACAACTACCTGCTCAAGCCGCCGGTGGTCGCCGTCCGGGACGGCGTGGCCACCGAGATCGTCCGGCGCCAGACGCTGTCGGACGTGTTCGCCCTCGACGCCGTCCTCGCCGGCACGGCCGCGCCCTCGCCGGCGCCGTCCCAGCCGGCACCCGAACACCCCGTGGGAGCCCAGTCGTGAACTCGTCGCAGTCCCGGCCCCTGAAGGTCGCCCTGCTGGGCTGCGGCACCGTGGGCAGCGCCGTGCTGCGGCTCGTCGAGGAGCAGGCCGACGACCTCGCCGCCCGCATCGGCCGCCCGGTCGAGGTGGCCGGCATCGCCGTGCGCCGCCCGGCCCACCACCCCGACGTCCCGCAGGACCTGCTCACCACCGACGCGCAGGCGCTGGTCGTGCGCGAGGACGTCGACCTCGTCGTCGAGGTGATCGGCGGCATCGAGCCGGCCCGCACGCTCATCCTGGCCGCGCTCGAGGCCGGCAAGTCGGTGGTCAGCGCCAACAAGGCGCTCCTGGCCGACGACGGCCCGCTGCTGCACGCCACGGCCGCCAAGTGCGGCGTCGACCTGTACTACGAGGCCGCCGTCGCCGGGGCCATCCCGCTGCTGCGCCCGCTGCGCGAGTCGCTGGCCGGCGACCAGCTGCGCCGCGTCGTCGGCATCGTCAACGGGACCACCAACTACATCCTGTCCCGCATGGCCGAGACCGGTGCGGGCTTCGCTGAGGCGCTCGCCGAGGCGACCGACCTCGGCTACGCCGAGGCCGACCCCACCGCCGACGTCGACGGCTTCGACGCCGCGGCGAAGGCGGCGATCCTCGCGTCCCTCGCCTTCCACACGCCCGTGTCGGCCGCCGACGTCTACCGCGAGGGCATCTCCGCGGTGTCGGCCATCGACGTGGCCCGCGCCGCCGAGATCGGCTGCACGGTCAAGCTGCTGGCCATCTGCGAGCGGGTGGAGAACGGGAACGGCGACTCGGTCGCCGTGCGCGTGCACCCCGCGATGATCCCGACCACGCACCCGCTGGCCTCCGTCGGCGGCGCCTTCAACGCGGTCTTCGTCGAGGCCGAGGCGGCCGGGCAGCTGATGTTCTACGGGCAGGGTGCCGGGGGAGAGCCCACCGCCAGCGCCGTGCTCGGCGACCTCGTGGCGGTCGCCCGCAACCGGCTGGCCGGCGCGTCGGGCCAGGGGCCCACCGGCTACGCCAACCTGAGCGTCCGGCCGATCGCCGACACCCCGACCCGCTACCACGTGAGCCTCGACGTCGCCGACAAGCCCGGTGTCCTGGCCACCGTCGCGCAGGAGTTCGCGCGGCACGAGGTGAGCATCGCGACGGTCCGCCAGAACGGGCACGGCGACGCCGCCACGCTGGTCATCGTCACGCACAGCGCCCCCGACGCGGCGCTGTCTGCCACGATCGCCGCGCTGCGGGACATGCCCGCCGTCCGGGGCGTGACCAGCGTCCTGCGCGTGGAGGGGTTGTCATGAGCATCTCGCCGACGGCGGTGTCGCCCGGCTGGCCCGGTCTGATCGAGGCCTACCGCTCCCGCCTGCCGGTCAGCCCGGACACCCCGGTCGTCACCCTCCAGGAGGGCGCGACCCCGCTGCTGCCGGCGCCCGAGCTCTCCCGCCGCACCGGGTGCGAGGTGTTCCTCAAGGTCGAGGGCGCCAACCCCACCGGTTCCTTCAAGGACCGCGGCATGACGATGGCCATCACCAAGGCCGTCGAGGAGGGCTCCAAGGCGGTCATCTGCGCCTCCACCGGCAACACCAGCGCGAGCGCCGCCGCCTACGCCGCCCGGGCCGGGATCACCTGCGCCGTGCTCGTGCCGCAGGGGAAGATCGCCATGGGCAAGCTCGCCCAGGCGCTGGTGCACGGCGCCAAGCTGCTGCAGGTCGACGGCAACTTCGACGACTGCCTCGCGCTGGCCAGCAAGCTGTCGATCGACTACCCGGTCAGCCT
>DASQTE010000250.1:0-6419 GCA_035642035.1 Blastococcus sp. | reverse complement strand
CCGCCGTGCTGAACGCCGACGACCCGCGGGTGCTGGGCATGGCCCCCACCGACGTCGCCTCGGCGCTGTCGGGCGCCACGGCGCGCAGCCGCTGGCGCATGGAGGTCGACCGCCGTGCCGACGGGGTCACCGTCGTCAACGACGCCTACAACGCCAACCCCGAGTCGATGCGCGCCGCGCTCGCCGCGCTCACCGGGATGCCCGCGGGCCGGCGGATCGCCGTCCTCGGCGCCATGGGCGAGCTCGGCCCCGGCGCACCCGCCGAGCACGAGCGGCTCGGCCGGGACGCGGCCGCGGCCGGGGTCGACCTGATCGTCGCCGTGGGTGCCGATGCGGTAGGCATAGCCGAAGGCGCGGTGGCCGTGGGCCGCCGCGCGCGAGAGGAGTCGGTGCACGTGCCGGACCGGGCCGCTGCCCGCGAGCTGCTGGCGGAGGTGCTCCGTCCCGGGGACGTCGTCCTCGTCAAGGCCAGCCGTGCCTACGGGCTGGAGCTGCTCGCCGCCGATCTCCTGACCTCGGGGACCGGCGCATGAGGTCGGTCCTGATCGCGGCCGGCTTCAGCCTGATCATCTCGATCCTGATGACGCCCCTGGCCATCCGGGCGTTCCGCCGGCAGGGGCTCGGGCAGGAGATCCGGGACGACGGCCCCGAGAGCCACCTGTCCAAGAAGGGCACGCCCACGATGGGCGGCACGGTGATCGTCGGCGCCACGGTCGGCGGCTACTTCATCGCGCACCTCTTCCTCAGCGACCAGGACAACTGGGGCTTCACCGCCAGCGGGCTGATGCTGCTGTTCCTCATGGTCGGCATGGGCACGGTCGGCTTCCTCGACGACTACCTCAAGATCCGGCACCGGCGCAGCCTCGGGCTGAACAAGACGGCGAAGCTCGTCGGCCAGCTCCTCGTCGGCGTCGCCTTCGCGGTGCTCGCCATCAACTTCCCGAACCGCGACGGCGTGACGCCGGCGTCCACGGTCGTCTCCTACGTCCGCGACATCGCCCCGTTCGCGCTGGGCTCGATCGCCTTCGTGATCCTCGCCTACCTCTTCATCGCCGGGTTCTCGAACGCGGTGAACCTCACCGACGGCCTGGACGGGCTGGCCGCCGGGGCCTCGGCGATGGTGTTCGCCTCCTACGTCTTCATCTCGTTCTGGCAGTTCACCCACGACTGCGCCAACGAGCTGATCGAGGGCTGCTACACCGTCCGCGACCCGCTGGACGTGACGCTGGTCGCGGCCGCCGGGCTCGGCGCCTGCCTCGGCTTCCTGTGGTGGAACACCAGCCCGGCACGGATCTTCATGGGCGACACCGGCTCCCTGGCCCTCGGTGGCCTGCTCTCCGGCCTGGCCATCGTCACCCGCACCGAGCTGCTGCTGATCGTGCTGGGCGGGCTCTTCGTCGCGGTGACGCTGTCGGTGGTCATCCAGGTCGCCTTCTTCCGGGCCACCCGGCGCCGGGTGTTCCGGATGGCGCCGCTGCACCACCACTTCGAGCTCGCGGGCTGGACGGAGAACACCGTCATCGTGCGCTTCTGGCTGGTGACGGCGATGGCCGTGGCCTTCGGGATCGGGCTGTTCTACGCCGACTGGCTGAACTTCGTCGGGCTGTGACCGTCCGGTCACACCATCGCCGGCAGATCGCCGGACTCGCGCGACACGCGGCAGGGATCGACCGGACCGGCAGTCCCACCAGTCACGATGGGCACATGATCCGCGAGGGATGGGGCGCCCGGTGACCACCAGCACCCGTCCCCGCGGCGGCGGCGCCGAGGGCGCCTCCCGGGAGCGGACGGCGCGCGACCGCGCGACGCCGACCCGCCCCGAGCGCCTGCCCCGCCTCCGCGGCCCCGCCTGGCTCGACGGGCCGATGACCAGCTCGCACCTCGTGCTCGGCTCGGCCGGCCTGCTCCTGGCCATCGGCCTGGTCATGGTGTTCTCGGCGTCCTCCATCGAGGCGGCGCTGGCCGACGAGCCGGCGTGGGCCCCCGGCGTGAAGCAGCTCATCTGGGCCCTGCTGGGCGTCGGCGCGATGCTCGTCGCCCTCCGCCTGCCGACGGGCCTCGTCCGCCGCTGGGCGCCGATCGCGCTCGTCGTCGTCGCCGCGATGCTCCTGCTGGTCCTGATCCCGGGGATCGGCGTGAAGCTGAACGGGGCGCGGCAGTGGTTCAACCTGGGCTTCGCGCTGCTGCAGCCCTCCGAGATCGCCAAGCTGGTCTTCGCGCTCTGGGGTGCCCACGTCCTGGCCCTGCGCGAGCGCTACCTGACGACGACGTCCCTGCTCGTGCCCGTGCTGCCGGTGTTCGGCGTCCTGGCCGTGCTCGTGATCGCCGAGCCCGACTTCGGCGGCGTCGTCACGCTGGGACTCGTCCTCATCGGGCTGCTGTGGGCCGGCGGGATGCCGCTGCGCTGGTTCGGCTGGGCGATCCTCGCCGGAGCCGCGGTGCTGGCCCTCGTCGTGATGATCTCGCCGGAGCGGATGACCCGGCTGACGTCGTTCATGGACCCCTTCGCCGATCCCACCGACGCCGGCTTCCAGGCCATCCGCGGCCTGTACGCGCTGGCCAACGGCGGCTTCTGGGGCGTCGGGCTCGGCAACAGCGCGATGAAGTGGAACCTGCTCCCCGAGGCGGAGTCGGACTTCATCTTCGCGATCATCGGCGAGGAGCTCGGCTTCCTGGGCTGCCTGGTGGTCGTCTCCCTCTACGGCGTGCTGGCGTGGGCCGGCTTCCGGATCGCCCGCCGCTCCGCGGACCGGTTCATCCAGCTGGCCAGCGTGGCGATCACCGTCTGGCTGGTCGGGCAGGCGGCGATGAACATGGGCTACGTCGTGGGCCTGCTGCCGGTGACCGGCGTGACGCTGCCGCTGATCTCGGCCGGCGGCACCTCGCTCATCCTGACCCTGTTCATCATCGGCCTCCTCGCGCGGTTCGCCCGCGCCGAGCCGGCCGCCATCGAGGCCCAGCGCTCGCGGACCCGGGGGCGGATCGCCCGCTTCCTCCTGCCCGTGCCGTCCGCCGCCGTCGAGCCGGTGCGCCCGCGCCGCCGCCCCGGCGACCGCGCGCCGTCCCGCACCGTCGGGGGTGCCGGACGCACCGTCGTCCACACGCGGTCGGGTCCGCCGCGCCGGGTTCCGCCGCGTCGGGTGCCGCCCGAGGCGGCTCAGGACCCAGCCCGGGGAGGGCAGCAGCCGCGGGTCGTGACTCCGAGGGAGCGCCGGCCCGCCGGAGCGGGCGGCGCGCGCCGTCAGCCGCCGCCTCCCGGCACCGCACGCCGCCCCGGGGGTCAGCGGTGAGCGGGCCCTCGAGCGTCGTCCTGGCCGGTGGTGGCACCGCCGGGCACATCGAGCCGATGCTGGCGCTGGCGGACGCGCTGCGCCGCCGGGACGCCGACCTGCGCATCACCTGCCTCGGCACGGCGCGCGGGATGGAGACCCGGCTGGTGCCGGCGCGCGGGTACGACCTGCGCCTCATCCCGCCGGTGCCGCTGCCGCGGAAGCCGACGGTCGACCTGCTGCGGGTGCCCGGACGCGTCTGGCGCGCCGTCGCCGACACCCGCGCCCTGCTGGACGAGCTGACCGCCGACGTGGTGGTCGGCTTCGGCGGGTACGTCGCCCTGCCGGCCTACCTGGCGGCACGGCGGGCGGGGACACCGATCGTGGTGCACGAGCAGAACGCGCTGCCCGGCCTGGCGAACCGCGTCGGCGCGCGGCTGGCCGCGCGGGTGGGGGTCACCGCGCCCGGCACCCCGCTTTACCGCGGCGAGCACGTGGGGATGCCCCTGCGGCAGGCCATCGCCTCGCTGGACCGTGCGGCCCTCCGGGACGGCGCCCGTGCCGAGTTCGGGCTGGACGCCGACCGGCCCACCCTTCTCGTGTTCGGCGGCTCCCAGGGGGCGCAGACGCTGAACCGGGCGGCGGTGGCCGCGGCCGACGCGCTCACGGGCGCGGGCATCCAGGTGCTGCACGCCCGCGGGCCCAAGAACACCCACGTGACTGTCCCGGCCCGTCCCGCGGGTAGTGCGCCCTACGTGCTCGTCGACTACCTGGACCGCATGGACCTGGCCTACGCCGCCGCCGACCTGGCCCTCTGCCGCTCGGGGGCGGTGACCGTGGCCGAGCTGTCCGCCGTCGGGCTGCCCGCGGCGTTCGTGCCGCTGCCCATCGGCAACGGCGAGCAGCGCCGCAACGCCCTCCCGGTCGTCGAGGCCGGGGGAGGGCTGCTGGTGGAGGACGCCGACCTCGACGAGGACTGGATCACCGGGCGCGTCGTCCCGCTGCTGACCGACCCGGCCGCGCTCTCCGGCTACGCCCGGCACGCGGCCGCCGCGGGCGTGCCCGACGCGGACGAGCGGCTGGCGGACATGGTGCTCGAGGCGGCCGCGGAGCGGGGGAGGGGGCGATGAGCGCCGCTGACGTCGCCGCGTGGAACGAGCCGGTGCCGACGCTCGGGGAGTTGGGCGCCGTCCACTTCGTGGGCATCGGTGGCGCCGGGATGAGCGGGATCGCGCGGATCCTGCTCGCCCGGGGCGTCCGCGTCTCGGGCAGCGACCGGCGCGACACCCCCACGCTCTTGGCGCTGCGCGCGCTGGGCGCGACGGTGGCCCTCGGGCACGACGCGGCCAACCTGGGCGACGCCGACACGGTGGTGGTCTCCACCGCCATCCGCCCCGACAACCCCGAGCTGGCGACGGCGCGGGAGCGCGGGCTGCGGGTGCTGCCGCGGGCGGTGGCGCTGGCCGCGGTCATGGCCGGACGGCGCAGCGTGGCGGTGGCCGGCACCCACGGCAAGACGTCGACCACCTCGATGATGACCGTCGCCGTCCAGGCCTGCGGGGTCGACCCGTCCTTCGCCATCGGCGGGGACCTGAACGAGTCCGGCAGCAACGCGCACGCGGGGGAGGGCGACGTGTTCGTCGCCGAGGCCGACGAGAGCGACCGGTCCTTCCTCCTGCTGGCCCCCTTCGGCGCGATCGTCACCAACGTCGAGGCCGACCATCTGGACAACTACGGCGACCTCGCCGCCGTCGAGGCCGCGTTCGACCGGTTCCTGCAGACCGTCGACCCCGCGGGCTTCGTCGTCGTCTGCGCCGACGACCCGGGCGCGGCCCGGCTGCGCGGCGTGCCGTCCCCCGCGAGGATGCGGACCTACGGGCGGGCCGCGGACGCCGACCTGCGCCTGACCGACCTCGAGGTCGGGCCGGACGCCACCTCCTACACCGCCACCCTCGACGGCACGGACCTCGGCCGCGTGCGCATCCAGGTGCCCGGCGAGCACATGGCGCTCAACAGCGCCGCCGCCCTGCTGGCCGGCCTGGAGCTGGGGCTGCCCGCGGCGGGGCTGATCGAGGGCCTGGGCCGCTTCGGCGGCGTGCACCGCCGGTTCGAGCTCAAGGGCGTGGTGGCCGGGGTGCGCGTCTACGACGACTACGCCCACCACCCGACCGAGGTGACGGCGCAGCTGAAGGCGGCCCGCGCGGTGGCCGGCGACGGGCGGCTGGTCGTCGCCTTCCAGCCGCACCTCTACAGCCGGACGCGGGAGTTCGCCGCCGGCTTCGGGCAGGCCCTCGGACTGGCCGACGAGGTCGTCGTCATGGACGTGTACGGCGCCCGCGAGGACCCGGTCCCCGGCGTCACCGGCGCCATGGTCGCCGACGCGGTGCCTCTGCCGTCGGCGCAGGTGCTGTTCGAGCCCTCGTGGTCGGCCGCCGCGCCGGCGCTGGCCGCCCGGGCCCGGCCCGGCGACCTGGTGATGACCATGGGCGCCGGCGACGTGTCGATGGTCGGTCCCGAGGTCATCGCCGCGCTGCGGGGCGGGTCGACGGCGGACGACGCGGCGGGCGCGGACCGGTGAGCCGCTCGGGCTCCACGACGCGGGACCGCACCGCCCGGTCCCGTCGAGGGCGGGGCGGCGGGCGCCCGGCCCCCGACCGGCAGGGCAACCAGCGGCGCGCAACCCCCCGCCGGCCCACCGCGCCGGTGACGCCCATGGCCCGGCGTCGCCGCTGGGGCGGCCGGCCGAGCCCGCCCCGTCGCCGGGTCCTGCAACTGGCCGCCGCGCTGGTCGCCGTCGCCGTCCTGGCGTGGCTGCTCCTGGCCGGACCCGTGCTCGCCGTCCGGGCCGTGCACGTCGACGGGCTGGTCACCCTGCCGGCCGACCAGGTGCAGGAGGCGGCCGGCATCGGGTCCGGGACGCCGCTGCTGCGGGTGGACCTCGGCACCGCCGAGGCCCGCGTGGCCCGGCTGCCCCAGGTCGCGTCGGTCGAGGTGACCCGGGACTGGCCCGACAGCGTCGTCATCACCGTCGTGGAGCGGGCGCCGGTCGCCGTCGTCGGCGAGGCGGGCCGGCGATCGCTGGTCGACGCCGACGGTGTGCTCTTCGACATGGTCACCGGCGAGACGCCGGACGGGGTGGTGCCGCTCGAC
>DASQTE010000249.1:0-9781 GCA_035642035.1 Blastococcus sp. | reverse complement strand
GATGAACGCCTCCCCGGGCGCCGCGGTGGGGAAGGCGGTCTTCTCGTCGGAGGAGGCCGTGAAGTGGGCCGACCGCGGGGAGAAGGTCGTCCTGGTCCGCCGCGAGACCAACCCCGACGACCTCTCCGGGATGATCGCGGCCCAGGGCGTGCTGACCAGCCGGGGCGGCAAGACCTCGCACGCCGCCGTGGTCGCGCGCGGCATGGGAAAGACCTGCGTCTGCGGCGCCGAGGAGCTGCAGGTCGACACGAAGAGCAGGAAGTTCACCGCGCCCGACGGCACCGTGGTCGAGGAGGGCGACGTCATCTCCATCGACGGGTCCACCGGCCGCGTGTGGCTGGGCGAGGTCCCCGTCGAGCCGTCGTCGGTCGTCCGCTACTTCGAGGGCGAGATCGACCCGGCGTCCGACGACGCCGACGACCTGGTGCGCAGCGTCCACCGGATCCTGACCCACGCCGACGAGAGCCGGCGGCTCGACGTCCGCACCAACGCCGACACCCCCGAGGACTCCGCCCGGGCCCGTCGCTTCGGCGCCGGCGGCATCGGTCTCTGCCGGACCGAGCACATGTTCCTCGGCGACCGCCGGCAGCTCGTGGAGAAGCTGATCCTGGCCGACGGCGACGAGGAGCGGCAGGCGGCCCTCGACGCCCTCGAGCCCCTGCAGAAGCAGGACTTCCTCGAGATCTTCGAGGAGATGGACGGGCTGCCGGTGACCGTGCGGCTGCTCGACCCGCCGCTGCACGAGTTCCTGCCCGACCTCACCGAGCTGTCGGTCCGCGTCGCGCTCGCCGAGGAGCGCGGCGAGCCCGACGAGGGCAGCCTGCGCCTCCTGGCCGCCGTGCGCGGCATGCACGAGTCCAACCCGATGCTGGGGCTGCGCGGCGTCCGGCTGGGGCTGGTGGTCCCGGGCCTGTTCGCCATGCAGGTGCGCGCGATCGCCGAGGCCGCCTGCGAGCGGCTCAGGGCCGGCGGTGACCCGCGGCCGGAGATCATGATCCCGCTGGTCGGTGCGGTCCAGGAACTGGAGGCCATCCGCGAGGAGTCCGAGCGGGTCCTGGCCGAGGTGCGCGAGGCCGAGGGCGTGCAGATCAACGCGCTGATCGGCACGATGGTCGAGGTGCCGCGGGCCGCGCTGACGGCGGAGGAGATCGCCGAGTACGCCGAGTTCTTCTCCTTCGGCACCAACGACCTCACCCAGATGACGTGGGGCTTCTCCCGGGATGACGTCGAGGCGGAGTTCTTCCACCAGTACCTGGACAAGGGGATATTCGGGATCTCGCCGTTCGAGTCGCTGGACCTGGACGGCGTCGGCCGGCTGGTCCGCTTTGCGGTCGAGCGAGGCCGCAAGGGGCGCCCGGACCTCAAGCTGGGCATCTGCGGCGAGCACGGGGGCGATCCGGACTCGGTGCACTTCTTCCACGAGGTGGGGCTGGACTACGTGTCCTGCTCGCCGTTCCGGGTGCCGGTCGCCCGCCTCGAGGCCGGCCGCGCGGCGCTGGGCGGAACACGCGCCGGCTCATGATGACGGGGGACGCCCCCACTGCGAGTCGATCATCGTCTCCATGCTCGGGGACGCGCCGTCGCCGGCGCGTCCCCGAGCACTCGGACGGTGATCAACTTCTCGGCCGGGCGGTGGGTCAGCGCAGGTCGAACCGGTCGAGCTCCATGACCTTGACCCACGCGGCGACGAAGTCCCGGACGAACTTCTCCTGCGCGTCGTCGGACGAGTACACCTCGACGATGCCGCGCAGGATGGAGTTCGAGCCGAAGACCAGGTCGGCGGCCGTGGCCGTGCGGACGACGTCGCCCTGCGCGTCCAGGCCCTCGTAGACGCCCTCGGTGGAGACCGAGGTGCGCCACTGGATGCCCAGGTCGAGCAGGTTGCGGAAGAAGTCCTGCGACAGGACGCCCGGGCGGTCGGTGAAGACGCCGTGCGGCACGCCCCCGGTGTTGGCGCCGAGGACCCGCAGGCCGCCCACGAGCAGCGTCATCTCCTTGGCGGTGAGCTCCAGCATGTAGGCCCGCTCGACCAGGAGCGTCTCCGGCTCGAGCTTGCTGCCCGGCGCGATCCAGTTGCGGAAGCCGTCGGCCCGCGGCTCGAGCCAGCGGAAGTTGTCGACGTCCGTCTGCTCCTGGGACGCGTCGGTGCGGCCGGGGGTGAACGGCACGGTCACCTGCACGCCGGCGTCGGCCGCCGCCTTCTCCACCGCCGCGCTGCCGCCGAGCACGATCAGGTCGGCGAGGGAGATCTTCTTCCCGGTCCCGGTCCCGGACTCGAACTCGCTCCGCACCCGCTCGAGCACCGGGAGCACGTCCCGGACGCCCTCGTTCGCCGCCCAGCCGATCTGCGGCTCGAGGCGCAGCCGGGCACCGTTGGCGCCACCGCGCTTGTCGGTGCCCCGGTAGGACGCGGCGGCGGACCAGGCGGTGTGCACCAGCTGCGGGACGGTCAGCCCGGAGGACAGCAGGCGCTGCTTGAGGTCGGCGACCTCCGCCTCGCCCACGAGCTCGTGGTCGACGGCGGGGACCGGGTCCTGCCAGATGAGCTCCTCGGCCGGGACGTCGGGGCCGAGGTAGCGCGTCTTCGGGCCCATGTCGCGGTGCAGCAGCTTGAACCAGGCGCGGGCGTACTGGTCGACGAAGTACTCCGGGTCGTCCCGGAACCGCTCCGCGAACGCGCGCAGCTCGGGGTCGACCTTGAGCGCCATGTCGGCCGTGGACATCATCGGCGGGTTCTTCTTGCCCGCGATGTGCGCGTCGGGGACGAGCTCTTGGGCCTCGGAGTTCGAGGGCTGCCACTGCTTGGCGCCGGCCGGGCTCTCGGTCAGCTCCCAGTCGTAGCCGAACAGCGTCTCCCAGTAGGAGTTGTCCCAGGTGGTGGGCGTCGGGGTCCAGGCGCCCTCGAGTCCGCTGGTGATCGCGTCGGCGCCCTTGCCGGTGCCGTGCTGGCTGATCCAGCCGAGGCCGTTGCCGTGCACCGGGCAGCCCTCGGGCTCCGGGCCGACGAGCTCGGGATTGCCGGCGCCGTGCGTCTTGCCGAAGGTGTGCCCACCACCGATCAGGGCGACGGTCTCCTCGTCGGTCATGCCCATCCGGCGGAAGGTCACCTTGATGTCGTGGGCCGAGGCGAGCGGGTCCGGCTGACCCTTCGGACCTTCGGGGTTGACGTAGATGAGGCCCATGGTCACGTTTGCCAGCGGGCCTTCCTCGAGGTCGAGCGGGTCGTCGCCCGCGTAGCGCTCGTCGCCGAGCCAGGTGTCCTCCGGGCCCCAGAACGTCTCCTGGGGCAGCCAGGTGTCCTCACGGCCGAAGGCGAAGCCGAAGGTGGGCATGCCCATGTCGTCGTGGGCCACGTTGCCGGCCAGGACGAGCAGGTCGGCCCAGGAGAGCTTGCGGCCGTACTTCTGCTTGACCGGCAGCAGCAGGCGGCGGGCCTTGTCGAGGTTCGCGTTGTCGGGCCAGCTGTTGAGCGGGGCGAACCGCTGGCCGCCCTCGCCGCCGCCGCCCCGGCCGTCGGCGATGCGGTAGGTGCCGGCCGCGTGCCAGGACATGCGGATGAACAGCGGTCCGTAGTGGCCCCAGTCGGCGGGCCACCAGGCCTGCGACGTGCGCATGACCTGGACGAGGTCGCGCTTGACGGCCTCGACGTCCAGCTCGGCGAAGGCCGCCTTGTAGTCGAAGTCCTCGCCGAGCGGGTCGGAGTCCTTCGACGGCTTGTTCAGCACCGACAGCTCGACCTGGTTGGGCCACCAGTCCCGGTTCGTGCGGGGGCGGCCGCCGGTGCGCGGGGTCGGCGACGGGATCGCCGGGTTCTCGCTCTCGCTCGTGCTCTCGGTCTGGACCTTGTTGGTCTCGTCCTTCACGGTGTGCCTCTCTGTGCTGCGGATCGGTCGGGAGTCAGGGGACGGGCGGGCGGCGGGCGCAGGTCGGGCAGCGGCCCCAGTAGATGACCTCCGCCTCCTCGATCGTGTACCCGGAGTCGTCGCTCGCCGTCAGGCAGGGGGCCTCGCCCACCGCGCAGTCGACGTCGACGATCGCGCCGCACGACCGGCACACCAGGTGGTGGTGGTTGTCGCCGACGCGGGCCTCGTAGCGTGCCACCGAGCCCTCCGGCTGGAAGCGCCGGAGGAGCCCGACCCCGGTGAGCGTCCGCAGGACGTCGTAGACGGCCTGGTGCGAGACCTCGCCGGAATCGCGGCGCACGATCTCGATCACCGAGTCGGTGTCGGCGTGCGGGTGCCTGTGCACGGCGGCCAGCACGGCCATGCGGGGGCGGGTCACCCGCAGAGCGGCGTCCCGCAGCATGGACTCGAAGTCCGAACTCGTCGGCACCCCTGAAGCCTGGCCCATTACCTTGACTCGATCAAGAAGCAAGCGGCACCGTCCGGCGCGCCACGTCGTTCCCGTGCGTCCCGCACCGTCGGTGCGTCGTGGTACCCATGACGCGTGGGCGTGCGGATCGGGAACCTGCTGAACCGGGTGGCCGGAGCCGCCGTCCTCGCGTTCGTGCTGCTCGTCGCCTCGACGGGGCTGGCCATCTGGTGGACCGCCCGTCAGGACTCGCGGCCGGCCTCCGACGCGATCGTGGTGCTCGGCACTGCGCAGTACAACGGCGTCCCGTCGTCGATCTTCCAGGCGCGGCTGGAGCACGCGATCGCCCTCTACGAGGACGGGGTGGCGCCGGTCATCGTGACGGTCGGCGGCAAGGCCGACGGCGACCTGTTCAGCGAGGCCGAGGCGGGGCAGGCGTACCTGTCCGAGCAGGGCGTCCCGGACGACGCGCTGCTGGCCGTGCCCGAGGGCGCGGACACCCTCGAGAGCATGCGCGCGGTGTCGACGGCGTTCGGCGATCAGGGCTGGACCAGCGCCGTCATCGTCACCGACCCGTGGCACGCCATGCGGGCCGAGCGGATGGCCGAGGACGCCGGCATGCAGGCCGAGAGCTCGCCCACCCGGCAGGGGCCGGCCGTGCAGACCCGCGCCACGCAGTTCCGCTACATCCTGCGGGAGACTGCTGCCTACCTGCTCTACCGCGTGACCGGCGAGAGCGTCGCCGGGGCACCCGGCATCGGCTGAGGGGGAAGCGTGCTCGAACTGGGCAGGACCGGTACGGCCGGCGCCGAGAGGGGGGCCATCCCGGTGTTCCGGGACGGCTCCGTCGTCGCGACCCTCCGCGCCTCCGACTGGAAGGAGTCGGCAACGGCCGTCGTCGGTGACCGCGAGTGGGTCTTCAGCAAGCGCAAGGGCGAGCTGACCGGCCGCTGGGCGGCCGAGCCCGAGGGGACCGCCCGTGTGAGCGCCCGGCAGACCTCGCTGTGGAAGGGCACCTGGACGGCCGACCTCGAGGGGACGCCGGTCGACGTGGAGAGCGCCTCGTACTGGAAGGGCACCCACCGGTTCCTCTCCGGCGGCCGCCAGGTGGCCGAGAGCGGCTCGACCGGCGGCTGGTCGCCGCGGCCCACGCTCAGCGCCGACGCGCTGCCGCTGGACCACCAGGTCTTCCTGCTCTGGCTGCTGCTGGTGATCAGCCGCCGCAACACGGCCGCGATCAGCGCCGCCACCGGTGCCGCGGTCGTCGGGGGCACCAGCTGATGGCCGGACGTGGACGGATCCGGGCGGCCGACATCGCGCTGGTTCGCGAGCGGTCGAAGATCGACGAGATCGTCGGCGAGCACCTGCAGCTCAAGCGCGCCGGCGGCGGGAGCCTCAAGGGGCTGTGCCCGTTCCACGACGAGAAGTCGCCGTCGTTCCAGGTGACTCCCACGAGAAATCTGTTCCACTGCCTCGCAGGAGAGACGGGCGTCCTCACCGATGACGGCGTCGTCCCGATTCGTGAGCTTGCCGGCAAGACGGTTCGGATTTTGAACGGGAACGGCGGGTGGGTCGAAGCGCCCTTCAAGTCCTACGGCGTCCAGCGCCTGATGAAGTTGACGCTGAGCCGAAACGGCCGCACCAAGGAGCTCTTCGCCACTGATGAGCACCGCTGGTTCGTGCCGTCCGGACGGCTCAGGCAGGACCGGCGGGAGGTCCTGACGAAGGATCTGCGGGTCGGTTACCAGCTGTCACCGTCGTTTCCGATGAGTCGGGTCCTCAATCCCGCCACGAAGCCGTCTCCCTTCGGCATCGCACGCGGACTCGTATACGGCGACGGCACTCGAGGCGGCGCGGGGTCCGTCGCCAACCTTTTCGGCGCCAAGGACGCACAACTCGCTCACTACTTCGATGGCTGTCGCCGCTGGGAAGGCGACGGTGTCACCAAGTTCTACGGGCTCCCTGCGTACTTCAAGGACGAGCGTCCACCCTTGGATGAAGACGCCTCCTACCTGCTCGGCTGGCTGGCCGGATACTTCGCTGCTGACGGGTGCGTTGCGGACGACGGAGGCGCTGTCCTCAATTCCGCTCGCATCGAAGACCTCGAGTACGTGCGAAAGCTCTGCACGCGTCTAGGTATCGGCACGTTCGGCATCGCAAAGCAGAATCGCGTGGGCATCGACGGGGCGCCGAGCGACATCTTCAATGTGCGCTTCATGACGAAGGGGCTGCCTGACTCCTTCTTCCTTCTCGATCAGCACCGCGAGCGGTACCTGCTGAATCAGAAGAAGTACGAGCGCAAGCGTTGGGTCGTTCAGGCCGTGGAGTGGAGCGACCGGGTCGAAGAGGTCTTCTGCGCCGAGGAGCCAGGGACCCACGCGTTCACGCTCGAGGACAACATCCTCACCGGAAACTGCTTCGGCTGCGGAGAAGGCGGCGACGTCATCTCGTTCGTGCAGAAGATCGACCACCTCTCATTCTCCGAGGCAGTCGAGCTGCTGGCCGGGCGGGCCAACGTCGAGCTGCACTACGAGGACGACAGCGGCCGCGCGACCGGCGCCCCCGACCGGGCGAACGTCGGCCAGCGGGCCCGGCTCGTCGCGGCCAACACCGCCGCCGCCGCGTTCTTCGCCGAGCAGCTCGGGACGCCGGAGGCGGCACCGGCCCGGTCGTTCCTCGCCGAGCGCGGGTTCGACCGCCAGGTCGCCCTCGACTTCGGCTGCGGCTTCGCCCCGGGCGGCTGGGACACCCTCACCCGGCACCTGCGCGCCAAGGGCTTCACCCAGGCCGAGCTGGTGACCGGCGGACTGGCCAAGGAGTCCTCCCGCGGCACGCTGATCGACCGGTTCCACCGGCGGCTGGTCTGGCCGATCCGCGACATCACGGGCGACGTCATCGGCTTCGGCGCCCGCAAGCTGATGGACGACGACCAGGGCCCGAAGTACCTCAACACCCCCGAGACGCCGCTCTACAAGAAGAGCACCGTGCTCTACGGCATCGAGCGCGCCAAGCGGGACATCGCCC
This sequence comes from Blastococcus sp., assembly GCA_035642035.1. Lineage (GTDB taxonomy): Bacteria > Actinomycetota > Actinomycetes > Mycobacteriales > Geodermatophilaceae > Blastococcus_B. The sequence continues at coordinate 2,446 of DASQTE010000249.1, read as the reverse complement.
GCCGGCACCAGGCCGTCGTCGTCGAGGGCTACACCGACGTCATGGCCTGCCACCTGGCCGGCGTCACCACCGCGGTCGCCTCGTGCGGCACCGCGTTCGGCGGGGAGCACATCAGCGTCCTGCGCCGGCTGCTGATGGACCAGGACGAGTTCCGCGGCGAGGTCGTCTACACCTTCGACGGCGACGCGGCGGGCCAGGCGGCGGCCATGAAGACCTTCGCCGAGGACCAGCGCTTCGTCGGCCAGACCTTCGTCGCCGTCGAGCCCAACGGCAACGACCCCTGCGAGCTGCGCCAGGAGCACGGCGACGCCGCCGTCCGGGACCTGATCGCCCGCCGGACGCCGCTGATCGAGTTCGTGCTCAAGACGACCATCGCCGGCTACGACCTGGACACCGTCGAGGGGCGCGTCGCGGCGCTCGAGAAGACGGCTCCGCTGCTGGCCCAGATCAAGGACCACGCGCTCCGCCCCGCCTACGCCCGCCGGCTGGCCGGGCTGCTCGGCCTGCCCGACGAGTCCGACGTCATGGAGCGACTCCGCCGGCTGGGCGGAGGGGGTGAGGAGCGTCCGCGTCAGCGGTCCCGCATGCCGCAGCGGACCCCCGACGACGCCGCGATCGAGGTCGAGCGCGAGGCGGTGAAAGCGGCGCTCCAGGTGCCGGAGGTCGCCGGGCCGTCGTTCGACGCCATCCCGTTCGACGCCTACACCGACCCCGACTACTCGGCGGTCGCCGCCGCCGTGGCCGCCACGGGGGGAGCCGCGGCGGCGCGGGTGACGGGTCCCGAGTGGCTCGACCTGGTGGCCGCGCAGTGCCCGCGCGAGTCGGCGCGCGCCCAGCTGACCGCGCTGGCCGTCGAGCCGATGCGCTCGGTGGGCGAGGGCGACGCCCACTACGTCAACGCCGTCCTGGCCCGCCTGCAGGAGATGGCCACCGTCCGCCAGGTGGCGAACCTCAAGAGCAAGCTGCAGCGGATGAACCCGGTCGAGGCTCCCGACGAGTACACGAAGGTCTTCGGCCGGCTCGTCGCCCTGGAGGCCCAGGCGCGGTCGCTGCGCGAGCGGGCGATGGGCGGGCTGACCCCGTGAGCGCGCTCGACAAGGTGAAGCGCCGGTTCGCCCGGCCGCCGGAGCCGGTGCGGGTCGCCGTCCTGGCGTCGACGGACCCCGACGAGCGGGTGCTCGCCTGGGGCCCGCTCGCGCGGGACGAGGGCTGGCTGGTGGCGACGTCGCTGGGCCTGCGGGTGGTGCCGACCGAGGTCACCGACGTCACCGACGCCGGGGTGCTGCCCTGGCACGAGGTGGCGGAGGCCCGGTGGGCGGCGACGGCCGACGGCGGCGGCAGCTTCGTCGTCACGTCACTGGTCGAGGTGGAGCCCGGCGTGCAGGCGCGGCAGCCGGCGCGGCGCCACGTCGTCACCGAGGCCGGTGACCTGCCGGCGGTGGTGCGCCGCCGGGTGGACCAGACGGTGGTGGCGAGCCAGCGGTCGCCGCTGCCCGGTGGGGGAGGGGTGCTGCTGGTCGCCCGCCGGATACCCGGGCAGGCGGTACGCGAGTGGAGCGTCGTCTTCGACGACGACGAGCGGCGCAGCGATCCGGAGGCGCGCGAGGTCGCGCGGAAGAAGCTCGCCGACCTCGTCGCGGCGGACCAGGTCGACTGAGCAGCCCGGCTCAGCGGGGCGTCTCGTTGCCCATCTTCGAGCGCAGCGACGAGAGGGCGTCGTCGGCCTTGGCCTGCGCGACGCCGGCGATGCTCTGCAGGCGCGGGTCGTCCTTCGCCTGCTCCCACCCGCGGCGGATCTGCTCGTAGCGCTCGCGTCCGGCCTTCGAGCCGAGCACGTAGCCGGCGCCGAATCCGGCGAGGAAGGACAGCTTGGCCACGGGAACCTCCAGGACGACGAGCGAGCCGGGTGATCACGCTACCTGTGTCCCGGGCGACGCGACGATCCGACGAGGCGGTCCCGGGGCGCCGACGGGCGTGAGGTAGTCTCGTCGGGCCAGCGGGTCGTACCCGCTCGTCCCCCGTAGCTCAATTGGCAGAGCATGCGACTGTTAATCGCAGGGTTATTGGTTCGAGTCCAATCGGGGGAGCCACCGAGGCCCTCGACCCGCGCAGACGCCGGTCGGGGGCCTTCGTCGTTCCTAGCTGGCGGCGGTCCCGCTCGGCGCGCAGCCATCGTTGTCGATGCCGCGATCCGCCAGCAGACGCCGCGGCGGAGGGTCGCGGCGGCCGTGCGGACGGTGACTAGCGCGCCCTGGGGCGGGCGCAGCGTCCCGACGTCTGCGCGGAAGGTCACATCGCAGGCGGTGTAGTTGCCTCGCACGCCCATGTCAGGGGGGTGGTCCGTCCCCTCTCGATGGGTTCAGGCCGAGGTGCGGTCGCGGAAGCCTCGTCGTCGAGGCCGCCGTCACCCTCGCGGCGGGCGAAGGAGGATCCCATGGACACGCCA
>DASQTE010000248.1:0-10342 GCA_035642035.1 Blastococcus sp. | reverse complement strand
CCAGGTGGCGGCCTACGCCGGTGACCCGGGGAACGCGCCGCACTGGTACGCGAACATCGGCTCCGTGGAGTGGCGGACCGCTCCGCCGGTCGCCGTCGGGTCACGCATGGACTTCGGGGCGACCTTCCTCGGGCGGCGGCTGGCCTACACCTACGAGGTCGTCGAGCTCGTGCCCGGCGAGCGGCTGGTCATGCGGACGGCGCAGGGCCCGTTCCCCATGGAGACCACGTACACCTGGCAGTCGCTCGACGCCGCGACCACCCGGATGACCCTGCGCAACCGTGGCCGGCCCCGAGGGTTCTCCGTCCTCGTGGCGCCGTTCATGTCGGCCGCCGTGCGGCGGGCCAACCGCGCCGACCTCCGCCGACTGCGCGAGGTGCTCGAGCGGAGCTGAGCGGCTACGAGCGCTTCGACGCGACGAGCAGGCCGGCGCCGATCGGCAGGACGGCCGACAGCAGCGTCTCGTCCTCGCGCACCGTGCGGGCGATCTCCCGCGCCGCCACGGTCTGCGGGTCGCGGGCGGTGCGGTCGGCGATCCGGCCGCCGGCCAGCAGGCCGTGGCAGGTCAGCGTGCCGCCGACCCGGACCAGGTCGAGCAGCGCCGGCACGTGCTCGGCGTACTCCCGCGGCGGGCCGTCGCAGACGACCATGTCGTAGGCGCCGGGGGACAGGCGCGGGAGGACCTCTCCCGGGGTCCCGAAGATCAGCCGGGCCCGGCTGGGGGCGACCCCCGCCTCGGCGAACGCCTTGCGTGCCGCGCGCAGCTGCTCCGGGTCGCCGTCCAGCGCGGTGAGCACGCCGTCCGCCCGCATGCCGCGGAGCAGCCACAGCCCGGCGAGCCCCCCGCCGCTGCCGATCGACACCACGGACCGGGCGCCGATCCCGGCGGCCAGGACGGCGAGGGTGGCGCCCACCGCGGGCTCGACCGGCGGGGAACCCGGCAGGTGCGCGACCCGGGAACGGGCCGCGACCATCTCGGGGGTCTCGACGGCGAACCGGTCGGCGTAGGCGGCGCCCTCGCTGCCGCTCCCCGGCGGCGGTTGCTGGGCGCTCATCACCGGCCGAGGGTAGTGGCCGCGGTCCCGCGCCGGGTGCCGCGCACCGGCCGGGGGTGTCGGCCGGGCTGGGCGTCGGCGGCTTTCCTGTGGGTTTCCTGCGAGCCGGTGCAGGCGGGAACACCGGCGCCTCCGCCGTCCGTTGATCGGTTCGTGCGCCTGAAGCGAGCCGCGACCGCCCCCACCGCCGACGCCGGGGAGGTGTCGGGCCCTGCGGTCTGCGATCCTGAGGGCGTGACCGAGCCCGCCGTCCAGCCCGCGGCCCCCGCCGCCGAGGTGGCCTGGGTGGCGCCGACGTGGGAGCAGGTGGTCCGCGACCACTCGGCCCGCGTCTACCGGCTCGCCTACCGGCTCTCGGGCAACCCGCAGGACGCCGAGGACCTGACCCAGGAGACCTTCGTCCGGGTCTTCCGCTCGCTGGCCGACTTCTCGCCGGGCACCTTCGAGGGCTGGCTGCACCGGATCACGACCAACCTGTTCCTCGACATGGTGCGGCGCCGCCAGCGCATCCGGTTCGACGCCCTCCCCGAGGACACCGAGCGGCTGCCCGGGACGGCCCCCAGCCCCGAGCAGGTGTACGCCGACACCCACCTCGACCCGCAGGTGCAGGCCGCCCTGGACGCGCTGTCGCCGGAGTTCCGCGTCGCTGTCGTCCTCTGCGACATCGAGGGCCTCACCTACGAGGAGATCGCGGCGACCCTCGGCATCAAGCTCGGCACCGTCCGCAGCCGCATCCACCGCGGCCGGGTGCAGCTGCGGCAGGCGCTCGCCCACCTCGCCCCCCAGCGACCGGTCGAGACGGGAGGCGCTCCCGCATGAGCATCCCGGAGAGCCACCTGGCGCAGGAGGCGATCGCCGCGCTGGTCGACGGGGAACTGCCCGCCGGCCCGGCCGGTCGCGCCGCCCGCCACCTCTCCGGGTGCCTGCAGTGCCGCCTGGCCGTCGAGGCGCAGCGCGAGGCCAAGGAGGCGCTGCACGGCTCCCGGGACGTGACCGTCCCCGGTGACCTCGTGTCCCGCCTCTGCGCCATCCCCTTCACCACCGACGTGCCCGGCTCGGGCGGCGGGCTCGGCAACGTGGCCGCCGGCCCCTCGGGGTTGACGGTGGACGACAGCTCCGGCGCGTGGTCGATCGACCTCCAGCCGCAGGAGCGCCCGCACCGTCCCGGCCACGCGCGCTGGCTGCGCCGTGGGGTGACCGGCACGATGATCGGGCTCGGCGTCGGCGTCACCTTCCTCGCCCTGAACCTGCCCGTCAGCGCCCCGGCCTCCGAGCGGGGTCGCCCCGTCGCGGACCGGCCGGGCGCCGAGCAGCACACCGAGGTCGTCCCGCCGGTCGTGCGCACGGTCACGGTCGGCACCAGCGCCCAGGGCGGGACCCCCTGACCACGTCCGACGACCGCCCGGCCGGAGAGGTCGCCGGGGCCGGCGGTGACGCGCCGCGCGACGACGCGGCCTTCGCCCGGCCGACCGGCCAGACCGGCGCCTTCTCCGACGTCCCCGGACGGCTCGGCCCGCGCCCGGTGACGGCGCCGCAGCCCTCGCCGGGGCAGGAGGTGGCCTTCGGCCGGCCGGACAGCACGTCCGGGAGCTTCGCCGACGGCCGGCCCACCCCGCCGCCCCGCCCCCTGCCGCCGCCGCCGGCCGAGGCGCTCCTGCGTGCCTTCGGGCCGAAGGGCACCGGGCAGCGCGGGCTGCAGGAGCCGCCCGGCGGCCGCCCAGGTCGCCGCCGCACCTCGACCGGCCCCTGGTGGAAGCCCGACGCCCGCAGCGATCCGTGGCGCGACCCGCACGCGCCGGCCGCCCTCGGTGCCCCGGCCGTCTACGACGACGAGCAGAGCCAGCCCGGGCCGGTTGTGGTCGACCCCCAGGGACGCAAGAAGCTGAGGCTGCGCGACCTGTCGGTCCGGCTGTCGGTGCTCGTCCTGCTCGTGGTCCTCTTCGTCGCCGCCGTCGGCGGTGGGGTCGGCTGGTTCCTGGCCAAGTCCAACGACGAGACCCCGCTGCTCGCGCCCGGCACCCAACTGTCGGAGGTCGACCCCGGCATCACCCGGGAGCCCGGCTCGGTGTCCCAGATCGCCGAGGACGTGATGCCGGCGGTCGTGTCCATCGAGGTCCGCGTCGGTCAGGCCGGCGCCACCGGCTCGGGCGTGGTCGTCGACGGCGAGAACGGCTACATCGTCACCAACAACCACGTCGTGTCCGGCGCCGAGGGCGTCGAGGGCGCGGAGATCCGGGCGGTCTTCTTCGACGGCAGCGGCTCGGCGGCGCGCATCGTCGGACGCGACCCGGCCAGCGACATCGCCGTCCTCAAGGTGGAGAAGCCCGGCCTCGTCACGGCCTCCCTGGGCAGCAGCGGCGACGTCGTCGTCGGCGACCCGGTGGTCGCGATCGGCTCGCCGCTGGGCCTGGCCGGCACGGTGACCAGCGGCATCGTCAGCGCGCTGGAGCGCCCGGTCCGGTTGGCAGGCGAGGGCAGTGACACGAACGCGGTCATCAGCGCCGTGCAGACCGACGCCCCGATCAACCCCGGCAACTCCGGCGGCGCGCTGGTCGACGCCAGCGGAGCGCTCGTCGGCATCAACACCGCCATCGCATCGACCGGCGCCGGCGGCTCGATCGGGCTCGGCTTCGCCATCCCGGTCGACACGGTCCGCGACATCTCCGAGCAGCTCATCGCCACCGGCTCGGCCGTGCACTCCTCGCTCGGTGTGAACACGCGGTCGGTCACCGACGGCACCCGCGACGGCGCCCTGGTCCTCAACGTGGAGCCGGACAGCGCCGCCGCGGAGGCGGGGATCCGCGAGGAGGACGTCGTCATCGCCGTCGAGGGGGAGCGGGTCGGCAGCTCGGAGGAGCTCGTCGTCGCCGTCGACGCCCACGATCCCGGTGAGACGATCACCGTCGAGGTCGTCCGCGGGGGCGGGTCCACCGAGGTCGAGGCCACGCTCGACGCCGCCTAGGAGACACGACCCCCCAGCTTGGGAACTGGGGAGGACGGGGTCCTTCTTCTACGCTGGGCACAGCCGCGGTGGGCGGCCACGGGAGACGGGAGCGGCGGTGTTCGACTCGATCGGGTGGGGCGAGATCATCGTCCTCGCGCTCGCCGCGCTGTTCATCTTCGGCCCGGAGCGGCTGCCGGACCTCGCCAAGGACGCCGCCTCGGGCCTCAAGCGGGCGCGGTCGGCGGTCACCGGCATCCGCGAGCAGGTGAACGAGTCCCTCGGTGACGACCTGCCCGAGCTCCGCGACCTCGACCTGCGCAAGTACCACCCGAAGACGTTCATCCGGAACAGCCTGCTCGCCGACGACGACGCCCCGACGGTCCACCGCGGCAGCGCCGCCGGTGCCACCGCCGCCTCCTCCGTCGCCCGGCCGCGCGACGCCGCGACCCCGCCCCCCTTCGACGTCGACGCGACCTGACCTCGTGCTCCGTCGTCCGGGGACGACGGGTCACCCGGCGTCGGCCTCCGCGGCCTTCTTCAGGCGCTCGAGGGTCCCGGTGATGCCCTCACGGTTGCGCTCGGGGAACTTGGCCGCCCGGACGACCACGGTGGTCACCGGGTCGGCGCGCGTCATGTCGAAGGTCTCGGTGACGCGGGTCCCGCCGTCGGCCGTGGGCGTCAGCTCGTAGCGCCAGCGGTTGGCCGTGAAGTGCCGCCAGGCGATCCGGCGGCCGGCCTCGAACTCGACCACCCGGTTGCGGATCAGGTAGGGGACGCCGAACAGCCTCATCCGCACGGTGAAGGTCTGACCCTTCGCGGTGATCCGGTCGGGCGCGGAGGTGACCGAGCCCACCGAGCCCGAGCCGTCGATGCGGGAGTGCTGGCGCGGGTCGGCGAGGATCGCGAACACCACCTCCGGCGGTGCCTGGACGTCGATGGTGTCGCTGACCTGCGCGTCGTCGCTCATCGACCGACCGTATGCGACCGGCCCACGCGTGCTAGCGGCGGACCGGGGTCAGGCCCAGCGACATGCCGGAGAGCCCGCGCTGGCGGACGGCCAGACCGTCGGCGATCTTCTCCAGCGCCTGCGCGGCGGCCGACTCGGGCTCGGCGAGCACGATCGGCGCACCGGCGTCGCCGGCCTCGCGGAGGCGGGTGTCCAGCGGGATCTGGCCGAGCAGCGGCACCCGGGCGCCGAGCGTGCGGGTCAGCGCGTCGGAGACGGCCTCGCCGCCACCGGACCCGAAGATCTCCATGCGGTTGCCGTCGGGCAGCTCGAGCCACGACATGTTCTCGACGACGCCGACCACCTGCTGGTGGGTCTGGGTCGCGATCGCGCCGGCCCGCTCGGCCACCTCGGCGGCGGCAAGCTGCGGCGTCGTCACCACGAGGATCTCGGCGTTGGGCACCAGCTGGGCCACCGAGATCGCGACGTCACCGGTGCCCGGGGGGAGGTCCATGAGCAGGACGTCGAGGTCGCCCCACCAGACGTCGGCGAGGAACTGCTGCAGCGCGCGGTGCAGCATCGGCCCGCGCCAGACCACCGGGGTGTTGCCCGGGGTGAACATGCCGATCGAGATGACCTTCACGCCGTAGGCCTGCGGCGGCATGATCATGTTGTCGACCTGGGTCGGCTTGTCCTCGACGCCGAGCATGCGCGGCACCGAGTGGCCGTAGATGTCGGCGTCCACGACGCCCACCGACAGGCCGCGCTTGGCCAGCGCCGCCGCCAGGTTCACCGTGACACTGGACTTGCCGACGCCGCCCTTGCCGGAGGCCACCGCGTAGACGCGGGTGAGGGACCCTGGCTGGGCGAACGGGATGACCGGCTCGGCGGTGTCGGAGCCGCGGACGGTCTTGCGCAGCTCGGCGCGCTGCTCGTCGCTCATCACGTCGAGGACGACCGACACGGCGGTGACGCCGGGGACGGCGCCGACGGCCTGGGTGACGCGGTTGGTGATGGTCTCGCGCATCGGGCAACCGGCGACGGTCAGGTAGACCTCGACGCGGACGGAGCCGTCGGCGCCGATCTGCACGTCCTTCACCATGCCGAGCTCGGTGAGCGGGCGGTTGATCTCCGGGTCCTGGACGGTGGCCAGAGCGGCCGTGACGGCGTCGAGCGCCGGCGAGCCGGTCAGCGTGTCGGACATCGTTTCGTGTGTCTCCTTCGACGGGGGACCCCGTGCGGCGGTCGCGGGAAGGGCGGCGACCTGCACGATCGGGTCGCCTGCCACTGTACGGCGGTCGACGCGTCCCGCCGTCGCGGGCGGAGTGATCTGCTGCGCACCTGAGGGGCCTCAGACGCTCCGCGCCGACCTCAGACCTGCAGGGCCCCCACCTAGGAGCCACCCCGGCCCGAGGACTGCCCGGCCGACCGATGCCGGGAGGGGCACCTCAGAACGAATCTCGTCCCCATGACGACGACCTTCCTCCCCACCATCACCCGGACCCCCGGCGCGGACGTCCTCCGTGTCCTCGTCGACGAGGCGCTCTCCGCAGCGGCGACCGACGACGCCGCCGACCGGTACTCGAGCAGCCGGCCCGACGGACGGGCCCTGCTGGCCCTCGCCGCCATCGCCCGCCGGGCCGCCGGCGCACTCGGTGCCGAGCCCGGGCTCACCCTCACCTCGGGCCCCGGCATCGTGGTGCAGCGGGAACTGGCCGCGGCCGCGCGGCTGCTCGACGAGGCGACCGAGGCCGCCGACGGCGAGCCCGAGGAGATCTCCGACCTCCTCGTCCCAGCCCAGCGGCTGTTCTCGCAGCTGCGCGGCTGACCTCCCTCGGACGGCCGCATACGGCAACGCGCGGCGCGTCGTTAGGGTCCCGGGACATGTCCGCCCCCACCCGATCGACGGTCCTCCGCGACGCGATCGGGCTGGGGCTGGCGGTCGGTCTCTACGGCGCGGCGTTCGGGGCGGCCGCCGACGCCGCGGGCCTGGACCTGTGGCAGGCGATGACGATGTCGGCGCTGATGTTCACCGGCGCCTCGCAGTTCGCCCTGGTCGGTGTCCTCGGGGCCGGCGGTGGCGCGCTGGCCGCCGTCGGCAGCGCGCTGCTGCTGGGCACCCGCAACACGGTCTACGGCGTGCGGCTCGTCCCGCTGCTGCAGCCGCGCGGCGCCCTCCGCCGTCTCGGGACGGCGCACTGGGTCATCGACGAGACGACGGCGTTGTCCATCGCGGCCCCCGACGGCCGGCTGGCCCGGCTGGCCTTCGTCGCCGGCGGCGCATCGATCTTCCTGATGTGGAACGTCACCACGGTCATCGGTGCGCTCGGGGCGGCCGCCCTCACGGGCCCGGCGCTGGCGGCGCTCGACGCCGTCGTGCCCGCCGCCTTCCTCGCCCTGCTCTGGCCGCGGCTGCGCAAGGGCTTTCCGGAGTCCCGCGTCCAGCTGCGGGTGGCGATCGGCGGGGCGGTCATCGCCCTGGCGCTCACCCCGTTCGTCCCGGCCGGTGTGCAGGTGATCGCGGCGGTGGCGGCCGTCGCGCTGGCCGGTCGGCCGCGGCCCACGGAGGCCGCCGCGTGAGCGGGACCGCGCTGTGGGCGGCGGTGCTCGCCGGGTCGATCGGCTGCTACGTGCTCAAGCTCGCCGGGCTGTCGGTGCCCGCCTCCTGGGTCGAGCAGCCGTGGGTCGCCCGCATCGTCGACTTCGTCCCGGCGGCACTGCTCGCCGCGCTCGTGGCGGTGCAGGCCTTCACCAGCGGCCAGGACCTCGTCGTCGACGGCCGGCTCGCCGGGCTGGCGGTCGCGGCCCTCGCCCTGGCGCTGCGGGCGCCGTTCATCGTCGTCCTGGTCCTGGCCGGTGCGGCGGGCGCTCTGGTCCACGTCGTCACCGGATGAGCGCGGGGCCACTGCCCCTGGCCGTGACGTCGCTGGCGGCCCGGCTCGCGGAGCTGCCCTGGGTGAGCGACCTCCTCGTCGCCGGCTCCCTGGCGACCGGGGACCACGTGCCGGGGGTGAGCGACCTCGACCTGGTGGCCGTGGTCGACGGACCGGTCGACGCGGCCCGGCGGGCGCGCCTGGTCGATCTGCACGTGGACCTCGACCGCGGAGCGGCGGCAGGAGCCGACCTGGGCTGCGTCTACGTGGAGGAGAGCCGGCTGCCCGACACCGCGGCCGTGCACCCGACCTGGACGCACGGCACGCTGGTCGAGCGCATCCTCTCCGGTGTCACGCGCGCCGAACTCGTCCGCCACGGCTTCGCGGTCCTCGGGCGGCCGCCGTCCGCCGTGCTGCCGGCCGTGTCCGACGACCAGATCCGGGCCGCGGCCCGTGCCGAGCTGTGCGGCTACTGGGCGTGGGCAGCGCGCCGTCCGTGGATGTGGCTCGATCCGGTGATCGCCGATCTGGGGCTGACCTCCATGGCCCGCGGCCGGCATGCGCTGCGCACCGGGCAGCTGCTTCCCAAGACCGCGGCCATCGAGCAGGCGCGCGCACCGGCGTGGTTGCTCGACCAGCTCCGCGCCCGCAGACGCGGCGAGCCGGCCGTCTCACCCAGAGTCCTGGCGGGGTTCATCGCGTGGCGGGACGCCCGGGCGACCACCCGGGACGCCCGTCGCGCTCGCTAGAACAGCCGTTCCTCGCGGTGCTCGAGGTCGAGCAGGAAGCGCTTGCGGGGCAGTCCGCCGCCGAACCCCACCAGGCTGCCGTCGGCGCCCACCACGCGGTGGCAGGGCACGACGACCGGCAGCGGGTTGCGCCCGCACGCGGTGCCGACCGCCTGGGCCAGGGTCCGGTCGCCGAGATCGCGGGCGAGGTCGCCGTAGGACCTCGTGGCGCCGTACGGGATGGCGGAGATCAGCTCCCACACCGCGAGCTGCAGGGGGTTGCCGGACGCGCGGAAGGCCAGCTCGAAGGCGGTCCGCTGCCCGGCGAAGTACTCGGTCAGCTGGTCGTGGACGTCGGCGAGCGCGGCGTCGTCCCTCGGGCCGAGGAGCTCCGGGTCGGACCCCGCGGGCGGTCCCATCGTCAGGGCCACCAGGACCCCGTTCTCGCGCACCGCCGTCAGCGGGCCGATCGGCGACGGGACGACCGCGTGCACCGTGGGCATGGCTGCCGACCTCCTGTCCGACGAGGGTGCCCCGACGCTAGCGCCGGCCACCGACATCCCAGGGTCAGGTCGCCTGCTCGCGCTTCTTCTTCGACTTCTTCTCGCGCTTCTCGCCGTCGTCGTCGTCCTCGACGAGCCGGTTCAGCTCGCTGCGGATGAAGTCGCGGGTAGCCAGCTCGCCGACGGCGACGCGCAGCGAGGCCAGCTCGCGCGCCAGGTACTCGGTGTCGGCGCGCACCGCGGCCGCGCGCGCCCGGTCCTCCTCGGCCTGCACGCGGTCCCGGTCGGCCTGCCGGTTCTGCGCCAGCAGGATCAGGGGCGCGGCGTAGGCGGCCTGGGTGGAGAAGGCCAGGTTCAGCAGGATGAACGGGTAGGGGTCCCAGCGCAGGTTGACCGCGACGACGTTCAGCGCGATCCAGACGACCACGATGATCGTCTGGACGGCGAGGAAGCGGCCGGTGCCCAGGAAGCGAGCGATGGCCTCGGCGAAGGCTCCTACCGCGTCGGGGTTGAGCCGCAGGAAGCTGCCGAACCGGCGCGTCTGGCCGCGGGGGACGTCCAGCCGCGGCGCGTCAGCCACGACGGGCCCGCTCGCGCCAGTCGTCCGGTAGCAGGTGGTCGAGGACGTCGTCGACGCTCACGGCGCCGACCAGGTGGCCCTGGGCGTCGACCACCGGGGCGGCGACGAGGTTGTAGGTGGCGAAGTACCGGGTCACCTCGGCCAGCGGCGCCTCGGGCTGCAGCGGCTCGAGGTCGTCGAGCACGCCGCTGACCAGGGACGACGGTGGTTCGCGGAGCAGCCGCTGGATGTGCGCCAGCCCGAGGTAGCGCCCGGTCGGGGTGGCCGAGGGCGGCCGGCACACGTAGACCTGGCTGGCCAGCGCCGGCGTCAGCTCCGGCTCCCGGACGCGGGCCAGCGCCTCGGCGATGGTGGCGTCGGGGGAGAGGATGACCGGCTCGCTGGTCATCATCCCGCCGGCGGTGTCCTCGGAGTACTTGAGCAGCTGGCGGACCGGCTCGGCCTCGTCGGGCTCCATGAGCTCCAGCAGCCGGTTGCGGTCGACGTTGGACAGCTCGGCGAGCAGGTCGGCGGCGTCGTCGGGGTCCATCTCCTCGAGGACGTCGGCGGCGCGGCGCTCCTCCAGGGTGCCGAGGATGACGACCTGGTCGGCCTCGGGCAGCTCACCGAGGACATCGGCCAGCCGCTCGTCGTCCATGGCCTCGGCGACCTCGTGCCGGCGCTTGATGGGCAGCTCCTGCAGCGCGTGCGCCACGTCGGCGGGGTTGAGGTCG
>DASQTE010000247.1:0-7328 GCA_035642035.1 Blastococcus sp. | reverse complement strand
AGGAACGGTCCGGCGCTGACCGCCCGCCCCGAGCTCACCGACCGTGAGCGGGCGGTCCTCCACCTGGTCGCCGCGGGACTGGCCAACAAGCAGATCGCGACCCGCCTCGGCATCCGCGAGGGCACGGTCAAGGCGCACCTCGGGCACGCCTTCCAGCGCATCGGGGTCTCCGACCGGACCTCCGCCGCCTTGTGGGCTCGGACGCACCTGCCGACCGAACCGACCTAGGTCCGGCCCGGCCTCGTGCTGAGTGGGTGCGCCATCAGGGACTCGAACCCCGAACCCGCTGATTAAGAGTCAGCTGCTCTGCCAATTGAGCTAATGGCGCGTGTCGCACGGCCTGCTGGGCGACGAGGGAGAACGATACCAGCGCCGCCACGCCGCGGTTCAGCCACCCGGCGTGACGCTCACCTCGGTCGATTTCGTTGCCTCGGTGTGGACACTGGTCCCAGGTGCACGAACCGGACGGAACCGGCTCGTGACCCAGGGGAGAGGACGGGCACGGTGCGCAGGACAGCAGCCATGATCACCGCGGGAGCGATGATCCTCCTGGCGGGGTGCAGCGGGAGCGACGACCCGCAGGCCTCGACGGACGCCGATACCACCACCGCCGCCGCCGAGGTGCCGGCCGCAGAGGTGTCGCTGGCCCTCGCGGACGGCTCCGCGGACGTCTCCCCGGTCGTCCCGCTCGAGATCTCGGTGCCCGAGGGGGAGCTGGACGAGGTCACGCTGGTCGACGCCGCCGGCGCCGCCGTCGCGGGCGCGGTCCAGCAGGAGGACGGCGCGGGGACCGCCGTCTGGGCGCCGGAGGCGCCGCTGGCCTACGGCACGCAGTACACCCTGACCGCGACGGCGGTGAACGAGGAGGACGAGGAGGCGACGGCGACGTCGACCTTCACCACGGTCGCCCCGGCCGCCGTCTCGACCCCGGGCGTCGGCCCGCTCGACGGCCAGACCGTCGGGGTCGGCATGCCGATCCGCGTCTACTTCGACGACCCGGTCGCCGACAAGGCGGCCGTCGAGAGCCACCTGGTGGTCACCAGCACCCCGGCGACGGACGGCGTGTGGAACTGGTTCAGCGACACCGAGGTGCACTTCCGGCCGTCCGCGTACTGGCCGGCCAACACCGAGGTGCGCCTGGACGCCAACCTCTACGGCGTCGACTTCGGCGGCGGGATCTGGGGCGAGAAGAACCGCACGGTGTCCTTCTCCATCGGGGCCAAGCACGTCTCGATCGCCGACGCGAGCACCCACGTGATGGAGGTCTACGACGGCGACCAGCTGGTGCAGACCTACCCGATCAGCGCCGGCAGCCCCGACAACCCGAGCTACAACGGGCCGCACGTCGTCACCGAGATGAACCGCGACCGGATCATGGACTCGAGCACCTACGGCGTCCCGGTCGACAGCCCGGAGGGCTACCGGACGCCGGTCGAGTACGCCGTCCGCATCTCCGACAGCGGCGAGTTCGTGCACGCCGCGCCCTGGTCGGTGGCGCAGCAGGGCAACACCAACGTCTCGCACGGCTGCATCAACATGTCGACCGAGAACGCCGCCTGGTTCTTCAACTTCTCCCAGCCCGGCGACGTCGTGGAGATCCGCGGCTCCAGCGCCGGCACCCTGCGGTCCGACATCTACGACTGGACCATCCCCTGGGAGGAGTGGCAGGCCGGCAGCGCGCTCAAGTGATCATCTGACGGGCGCGCGGCGTTTCACTCCTCGGCGGACGGGCACAAGATCCCTCGAATCGAGGAGGGGTTCGCATGGACACCTGGGTCATCATCCTGATCGTCGCTGTCGCCATCGTCCTGCTGGTGCTGCTCGCCCTCGCGCTGGCCAAGCGCTCGCGGGTGTCGAAGCTGCGCCAGCGCGAGCAGGCTCGCGAGCACCTGCAGGAGTCGCAGGTCAGAGCGGCACGGGCGGAGAAGGAGCAGGCGCTCGCCGAAGAGCAGGCCGCCCGCGCCCGCCGTGAGCGCGCCGAGGCCGAGGAGCGCACGCGCCTGGCCGAGCAGGAGGCGCGCGAGCGGGCTCAGCGCGCCGGCGAGGAGGCCTCGGAGGCCGAGAAGCTCCGGGCCCGCGCCCAGAAGCTCGCGCCCGACCTCTCGCCGGACGGGAGCGCCCAGCACCGCCCCGACGTCCCGCACACCGACCAGCCGGGAGCGGGTGGCGCCACCCGCCGCTGAGTTCCGGAGTCCCGGACGGTCACACCTCCCGTGAGGCCGTCCGGGCGCACCGGCGCCGCGCGCGAAGCCGTCGATCCCGGCGGCATCCGCTCCTACGGTCGCCCTCACGTCGATCCGTCGACTCCGGAGGGGCAACATGACAGACCTGCTGGCCATCGGTACGCGCAAGGGGCTGTGGCTCGCCCGCAGTGACGACGAGCGCCGCACCTGGACGCTCAGCGAACCGCACCTGCTCGCGCAGGAGGTCGCCGCCGTCTCGATCGACACCCGGCGACCACAGCCACGGGTCCTGGCCGGCATCCAGTACGGGCACTGGGGCCCCACGGTCATGTGGAGCGACGACCTCGGTGCCTCGTGGCAGGAGACCGACCACGGCGCCATCCGCTTCCCCGAGGGGGAGGACGCGGCCCTCGCCCGCGTCTGGCAGCTGCGGCCCGACACCACCGAGCGCGCCGACGTCGTCTGGGCCGGCTGCGAACCGCACTCGCTCTGGCGCAGCACCGACGGCGGCTGCTCGTTCGAGCTGGTGCGCGGCCTCTGGGACCACCCGCACCGGAAGACCTGGGAGCCCGGCGGCGGCGGGGGAGCGGTGCACACCGTGCTCCCCGACCCCGCGTCCGAGCGCGTGACCGTCGCCATGAGCACCGGGGGCGTCTACGTCAGCGAGGACGGCGGCACCGGGTGGGAACCGCGGAACCGGGGGATCACCGCCAGCTTCCTGCCCGGCGAGCTGCCCGAGTACGGCCAGTGCGTGCACAAGGTCGCCGTCGACGCGAGCGGCCCCGACCGGCTCTACGCGCAGAACCACTTCGGGGTCTTCCGCAGCGACGACGCCGGCGGGTCGTGGACGTCGATCGCCGACGGGCTGCCCGCCGACTTCGGTTTCCCGATCGTCTCCTCGCCGCACGCCCCCGGGACGGCGTGGGTGATCCCGCTGGTCGCCGACATGCAGCGGGTGCCGCCGGACGGCCGGCTGCGGGTGCACCGCACGCGGGACGCGGGGGAGACCTGGACCGAGCTCGGGACGGGACTGCCCGACGGCAACTGGAGCGCCGTCATGCGCGACGCGTTCTGCGCCGACGACCACGACAGCACCGGCCTCTACTTCGGCACCCGCGACGGCTGCGTCTACGCGAGCGCCGACGAGGGCGACACCTTCACGCTGGTCGCCGACCACCTGCCCGACGTCCTCACCGTCCGCGCCGCCCGGCTGCCATGACGGTGCAGGTGCTGCTGCCCGGGGTCCTCGCCTCCCTCGCGGGCGGCGCGAAGCACGTGGACGTCGACCCGGCGGGGGACACCCTCGCCGACCTGCTGGACGCGCTGGCCGCGGAGCACCCGATGCTGTGCCGGCGGATCAGGGACGAGACCGGCCAGGTGCGGCGGTTCGTGAACGTCTACGTCGACGGGGACGACGTCCGCTTCCAGGGCGGCCTGTCCGCCCCCGTGCGGGACGGCGCGGAGGTGCAGGTGCTGCCGTCGGTGGCCGGGGGCTGCTGAAGGACCCCCTGCCCCCGGCCCCGTCCCGAGGCTCGTCCCGAGCGTGCGAGGGATGAGGAGGACGGGGTCCTTCCACTCGTGGCGGGACCCTGCGGCGGGCCTACAGGGCGGCGAGCTCCGCGCAGCTCTCGCACAGCTGCTGGTCCTCGTAGCCCTCCGGCGGCCACGGCTGCTGGTCGTCGATCGAGACGTACGCCCCGCAGAGCGCCTTCCGGCTCTGCCCGTTCACTCGCCCGATGGTGGCGTGCGCCGGGCCGATCTGGCGCGGCTGCAGGCCCTCGCCGGCACCGAAGGAGCCGACCATCACCACCGCGTGAGCCGTTCCGTACGCGTAGACGCTGGTCATGCACCCAGAGTCCGAGCCCGGGGCCGGTCACGCCAGCACCGCCGGTCACGTGTCCGGCGCACCCGCCACACCACCCCCACCCGACCCGCGCGGTGTGCGGTCGGGTGAGGCTGGTGCTCCGTCAGCTCGCGTAGATCCTGTCCACCTCGCCGGCGAACTCCTTCATGACCACCGACCGCTTCAGCTTCAGCGACGGCGTCAGCTGGCCGCCCTCCACCGTCCACTCGACGGGCAGGATCTCGAAGGACCGGATCGACTCCGCCTTCGACACCTGCTTGTTCGCGGCGTCGACGGCGGCCTGGATCTCGGCCAGGACCTCCGGGTCGCCGACCAGGTCCGTCATGGGGGTGTCGCCCGGGCGGCCCTTGCCCTCCAGCCACGCCGGCAGCGCCTCGACGTCGAGGGTGATCAGGCAGCCGATGAACGGCCGGCTGTCGCCGACCACCATGCACTGGCTGACCAGCGGGTGGGCGCGGATCTTGTCCTCGAGGACCGCGGGGGAGACGTTCTTGCCGCCCGAGGTGACGATCAGCTCCTTGATCCGCCCGGTGATCGTCACGTAGCCCTCGGCGTCGATCTCACCGATGTCGCCGGTGGCGAACCAGCCGTCGCGCATGGTGTCTGCGGTGGCCGTCGGGTTGTTCCAGTAGCCGGTGAACACCTGCGGCCCGCGCACCTGGATCTCGCCGTGCTCGGCGATGCGCACCGCGGATCCGGGTGCCGGCCGGCCGACGGTGCCCACCTTCAGCGCGTCGGGCCCGCTGACGGTCGCCGGGCCGGTCGTCTCGGTGAGCCCGTAGCCCTCGAGGATCGTCACGCCGATGCCCCGGAAGAAGTGGCCGAGCCGTTCGCCGAGCGGGGCGCCGCCGGACAGCGCGTATTCGACCTTGCCGCCCATCGCCGCCCGCAGCTTGCCGTAGACGAGGGTGTCGAACAGCTTGTGCTGCAGGTTGAGGCCGAGGCCCGGGCCGCCGGTGTCCTGCGCCTTCGACCAGGCGACCGCCACCCGCTCGGCGCGGTCGAAGATCGCCCCCTTGCCGCCGGCGTGGGCCTTCTGCCGGGCGCCGTTGTAGACCTTCTCGAAGACCCGGGGGACGGCCACGAGGAACGTCGGCTGGAAGGTGCCCAGATCGACCAGCAGCTGGGAGAGGTCGCCCGTGTGGCCCAGCCGGGCGCCGTTCTGGATGCAGCTGACCTCGATGATCCGCGCGAAGACGTGCGCGAGCGGCAGGAACAGCAGCGAGCTCGCGTCCTCGGCGCGCATGGCCGGGATGACCGTGGGCGCCAGCTCGGCGACGTAGAGCAGGTTGCCGTGCGTGAGCTCGCAGCCCTTCGGCCGCCCGGTGGTGCCCGACGTGTAGATGATCGTGGCGAGCGACCCGGTCGACAGCGTCGCGCGCCGCTCGGCCAGGACCTCGGCGGGGACGTCGGTGCCGCGGGCCGCGACGTCGTCGAGATCGCCGGCGTCGACCTGCCAGACGTCGCGCAGCCCGGGCAGGCCGTCGCGGACCGACTCGACCAGCGCCTGGTGGGCGGCCGTCTCGACGACGACGGCCACCGCGCCGGAGTCCGAGAGGATCCACTGCGCCTGCTCCGCCGACGAGGTCTCGTAGATGGGGACGGCGACGCCGCCGGCGGTCCAGATCGCGTAGTCGGCCAGCGTCCACTCGTAGCGGGTCTTGCTGAGGATGCCGACCCGGTCGCCGGCCTGCACCCCTGCCGCCACCAGGCCGCGGGCGAGCGCGGACACCTGCTCGGCGAACTGCCGGCTCGTCACCGGCTCCCAGCGGCCGCCCACGCCGCGGCTCAGGGCGACGCGGTCGGGGTTCGACGTCGCGTGCTCGCTGACGGCGTCCGGGAGGGCGGCGGTGGCCGGGATCTCGAAGGCGGTGGGGCTGGAGTACTCCTGCACGGGTGGCTCCTGTCGGTAGGCACAGCGCTGTGACCTGGATCGCGAACATACAGAACGATTGGTCTGTATGTTGAGGTTTCGGGCAGCTCTTGCGCCGCAAACGATCACGCTCTCCGGAGGGTTCCTGTGCAGTCCGCGCTCTACGAGGCCGACCACGAAGCGTTCCGCGCGATGCTGCGCGACTTCCTCGCCAAGGAGGTCGTCCCGCACCACGCGGCGTGGGAGGAGGCCGGGGTCGTCGACCGGTCGGTCTGGCTCAAGGCCGGCGAGCAGGGCCTGCTCGGCATGGACGTGCCCGAGGAGTACGGCGGTGGCGGGGTCAAGGACTTCCGCTACAACGCGATCCTCTCGGCGGAGGTCAGCCGGGTCGGCGCCAGCGGGCTCGGCTTCACGCTGCAGAACGACGTCGTCGCGCCGTACCTGACCGGGCTCGCCACCGAGGAGCAGAAGCGTCGGTGGCTGCCGGGGGTCGTCAGCGGCGAGATCATCACCGCGATCGCCATGACCGAGCCGGGAGCCGGCTCGGACCTGCAGGGCCTGACGACGACGGCCCGCCGGGACGGCGACGAGTGGGTGCTCAACGGGTCCAAGACGTTCATCACCAACGGCATCAACGCCGACCTGGTGATCGTGGTGGCCCGCACCGACCCGGAGGCCGGGGCCCGCGGCTTCTCGCTGCTCGTGGTCGAGCGCGGGATGGCGGGCTTCGAGCGCGGCCGCAACCTCGACAAGATCGGACTCAAGGCGCAGGACACCGCCGAGCTGTTCTTCGAGGACGTGCGCGTGCCGGCGGCCAACCTGCTCGGCGCGGAGGGGCACGGCTTCTTCCACCTCATGGAGAACCTGCCGCAGGAACGGCTCTCCATCGCCGCGGGCGCGGTCGCCTCGGCCCGGATCGTGCTCGACCTGACCGTCCAGTACTGCAAGGAGCGCACCGCGTTCGGCAAGCCGATCGGGAAGTTCCAGAACACCCGCTTCGAGCTCGCCGAGATGCACACCGAGGTCTCGATCGCCGAGACGTACCTCGAGAAGGCGATCCTCGAGCACAACGCCGGCCGGTTCACCGTCGAGGACGCGGCCATGGCCAAGTGGTGGACGACGGAGCTGCAGAAGCGCGTCGTCGACCGGTGCCTGCAGCTGCACGGCGGCTACGGCTACATGCTCGAGTACCCGGTCGCCCGGGCCTACCTCGACTCACGCATCCAGACCATCTACGGCGGGACGACCGAGATCATGAAGGAGATCATCGGCCGCTCGCTCGGCGTCTGAGCTCCCGACCAGAGAACGATCCCGAGAGGACCCGCATGAGCACCGAGGCGTTCATCTACGACGCCGTGCGCACCCCGCGCGGCAAGGGCAAGAAGACCGGTGCGCTGCACTCGGTCAA
>DASQTE010000246.1:0-4245 GCA_035642035.1 Blastococcus sp. | reverse complement strand
AGCCAGCGCAGGCCGAGCGTGGTGCTCCGCGAGGGACGGACCTCGACCGGGACCTGATAGGTCGCGCCACCGACACGGCGGCTGCGGACCTCGAGGGCCGGCTTGACGTTGTCCAGCGCGCGCTTCAGCGTGACGACCGGGTCGGTGTCGCTCTTCGCACGGGCACCCTCGAGGGCGCCGTAGACGATCGCCTCAGCGACCGAGCGCTTGCCGTCGACCAGGACCTTGTTCACCAGCTGGGTGACCAGCGGCGACTGGTACACCGGGTCGGCGACCAGCGGACGCTTCGGGGCGGGGCCCTTGCGCGGCATTAGCTCTTCTCCTTCTTCGCGCCGTACCGGCTGCGAGCCTGCTTGCGGCCACGGACACCCTGGGTGTCCAGCGAGCCACGGATGATCTTGTAGCGCACGCCCGGGAGGTCCTTCACACGGCCGCCGCGCACGAGCACCATCGAGTGCTCCTGCAGGTTGTGGCCGACGCCCGGGATGTAGGCGGTCACCTCGATGCCACTCGTGAGGCGGACGCGAGCGACCTTGCGCAGCGCCGAGTTCGGCTTCTTCGGCGTCGTCGTGTAGACGCGCGTGCAGACTCCGCGACGCTGGGGCGAACCCTTCAGCGCCGGAGTCTTGGTCTTCTCGACCTTGTCCTCGCGGCCCTTGCGGACCAGCTGGTTGATCGTGGGCATGGGTGGCCTGGATCTCCTACCTGCGCTGGGGTGGTGCTCTCTGGTTCTTGCTGACGTCTGTGCGTGCTGTCCTGCTTCTTGCCCTGGTGCTCGGTGCCGGCCCCGCTCGGACCGTCCCATTCTGGCCGCCACTCACCGTCCGGCCCCCGCGGTCGGGCGTGTCGCCCTTCCCGGGACCCGGCCGATGTTCGTCGGACCGGAATCGGTCGCCCCTCGCGACTCGGCGCCGCCACCTTCCGACCGGGGGCCAGGAGGCGGTCCCCGGCGACCTGGAGGCTTCAGCCTCTGGTCACCCAGGCGCACCGCGAACGGGAGCAGGCCCAGGGCACCCTGGGCACAGCAGACCACGATACCCGTGCCTCGGAGACCGGTCAAAGCCGGGTCCCTCACACACGAAGCCGGTGGCCGGCCGTCGTCCACCGAGGCGGACGACACCGGGGTGAACGACACCGGGACCGGTTCTCTTCCCGGGTCGGGCGCTCCCCCGGGGGCTCCCGGCGGCAGCGCGGACGTTACCCCGGACACGCCCGCGCGGGGAGTACGCCGCGCGGCCCGCGGGAACGTCGTACCCGTGACCTAGCGTCGCCGTGTCCCCACTCCCTGCCCCCTGTGCCCCTGGAGGACCGCGTGGATCCCGATGCCGCCCGCGAGCTCAAGGCCCGCATCATCGAGCGCCTCCCTTCGGCCGTGGAGGCCAGTTCGCTCCCCGGCGAGCACGACGCACCGTGGCCCTGGGTGGCCGTCGGCCTGAGCCCCACGGACGACGGCGCCCGCGTGGCGGTGCGGCTGCAGCGGGACGGCGACCGCGCCCTGCTGCCGGACCTGGGCCGCGCGGCGGAGAAGGAGGTCGAGGTCAGGGTCATCGGTCCCGTGCGCTCGCTGGCCTCCCCCGGCGAGCTGCAGGGGCGGGTCCGGCCGCTGCGCCCCGGCCTCTCGGTGGCGCACGAGTCGGTCACCGCGGGCACGCTGGGCGGCTTCGTCCGCACCTCGTCGGGGCTGGCGATCCTGTCGAACAACCACGTGCTGGCCGCGAGCAACGCCGCCTCTCCGGGGGACGTCGTCCTGCAGCCGGGGCCGGCCGACGGCGGCGGCCCCGGCGACCGGGTGGCCACGCTGACCGCGTTCGAGCGGATGGTCGACGGCGCGAACCTCGTCGACGCCGCTGTCGCCGTCCTCGACGAGGGGGTGGACGCCGACCCCGGGGCGCTGCCGGGGGGTCCCCTGCCCGGTCCGGTGCCGCCGAGCCTCGACGTCGACCCGGACGAGGCCGTCGAGAAGATCGGCCGGACGACCGGGCACACCGCCGGGCGGATCACCGCGGTGGAGGTGGACGGCGTCGCCGTCCAGTACGACGAGGCCGTCTACCGCTTCGACGACCAGCTCGAGATCGAGGGCCGCTCCGGAGCGTTCAGCGCCGGCGGCGACAGCGGCTCGGTGATCTGGCGGAGTCGGGACCGCGCTCCGGTGGCCCTCCTCTTCGCCGGCAGCCAGACCGGTGGGACGGCCGGCACCGGCGTCACCTTCGCCAACCCGTTGGCCACGGTGCTGTCCGTCCTGGGAGTCGACTGGGTCTCGGGCTGAACCCCCCCGCCGGACCCGCAGGGTGTCGCTGCGGCCCCGGGCGGGGCACCATGGGGCGATGACCGACCGGGCCGCGGCGCGCGCCGCGAAGACGACGCTGGCCGAGCGCCTGTCCGGCGACCCCGGCGTCGTCGGCATCGGGCTCGCCCGGCGGGAGAGCGGCTACGTGCTGAAGGTGGACCTGACGGACGCCGCCGCCGCCCCGCGCGTGCCCGGGCACGTCGACGGCGTCCGGGTGGTCACCGAGGTCATCGGGGTCGTGCGACCGCTCTGACGAAGGACCCCCTGCTCCCCACCACTCGCACGCTCGCGGCGGGGCCCGGCAGGGGGCCGGCTGCCCGGTAGCCTGCGCGAATGCGTATAGGCATCCAGGCGAGTTACAGCGGCGGGTTCCAGGAGACGGCGGCCGAGATCCGCGACCTCGAGTCCGCAGGTCTCGACATCGCGGCGGTCGCCGAGGTGTACACCTTCGACGCGGTCAGCCAGCTGGGCTACCTCGCGGCGGTGACCGAGCGGGTGGAGCTGCTGAGCGCCATCTTCCCCATTTACAGCCGGACCCCGGCCCTCACCGCGATGACGGCGGCCGGTCTGGACTTCGTCTCGGGCGGCCGGTTCACCCTCGGCCTGGGCGCGTCCGGCCCGCAGGTCATCGAGGGCTGGCACGGCGTCCCGTACGACGCTCCCCTGCAGCGCACCCGCGAGGTCGTCGAGATCTGCCGCCAGGTGTGGCGCCGGGAACGGCTCGACCACCAGGGCAAGAAGTACACGGTCCCGTTGCCGGCCGACCAGGGCACGGGCCTGGGCAAGCCGCTCAAGCTGATCAACACGCCGGTCCGGGAGCAGATCCCCGTCATGCTGGCCGCCCTGGGGCCGAAGAACGTCGAGCTCGCGGCCGAGATCGCCGACGCCTGGGAGCCGATCTTCTTCGTGCCCGAGAAGGCCTCGTCGGTCTGGGGTGACTCGCTGGCGGCCGGCCGGGCCAAGCGGGATCCGGCGCTCGGTGAGCTGCAGGTCATCACCGGCGTCCCGGTGGCGATCGGCGACGACGTCGAGCCCCTGCTCGAGTTCGTGCGACCGTCCCTGGCGCTCTACATCGGCGGCATGGGCGCCCGCGGGAAGAACTTCTACAACGACCTCGCCGTCCGCTACGGCTACGAGGCCGAGGCGAAGACGATCCAGGACCTCTACCTCGAGGGAAGGAAGGACGAGGCGGCGGCCGCGGTCCCTCTCGACCTGGTCAAGGCGTCCTCGCTGATTGGGCCGGAAGGTTACGTCGCCGAGCGGATCGCCGCCTTCGCCGAGGCAGGGGTGACCACGCTGATGCTGCAGCCGCTGGACGGCAGCCGGGAGGCCCGCCTGAAGACGGTGGAGACGATGAAGCGCCTCGCCGGCTGAGCGCCCGCGTGAAGGCGTTGCGGGAGCTCGTCGGGAACTACGACGGCTGACGCCTCCGCCGTCCTGGCTCACCGTTTCGGGTCCTGGCTCACCGTCCACCGTGAGCCAGGACCCATAACGCTCAGGAGACCTGATCATCCCGGGGTGCCCGGACACAAAAGGGCCCCGCAGGCGTTCGCCTGCGGGGCCCTTTCGTCACTTACCGGGGATCAGCCCCGCCAGTCGTACTCCTCGAGGCGCACGGCCTCGCCGGAGCCCTGACCGAAGACGTCCGGGCTGTAGTACTGCCCGTCGTCGTAGCCGGCCATGGTGTACACCGCGGCGCGGGCCTCCTCGGTCGGCTCGACCGTGATGTTCCGGTAGCGGCTGATGCCCGTACCCGCCGGGATCAGCTTTCCGATGATCACGTTCTCCTTGAGCCCGAGCAGGCTGTCGCTCTTGCCCTGGATCGCGGCGTCGGTGAGCACCTTGGTCGTCTCCTGGAAGGAGGCGGCCGACAGCCACGACTCGGTCGCGAGCGAGGCCTTGGTGATGCCCATGAGCACCGGACGGGCCGAGGCCGGCTCGCCGCCCTCGGCGACGAC
>DASQTE010000245.1:0-2182 GCA_035642035.1 Blastococcus sp. | reverse complement strand
CGGGGGCGTGATGATCGGCTTCGACGCCCGCCGCCGGTCGGACGAGTTCGCGCACGTGTCGGCCGCCGTGCTGGCCGGCGCCGGCTTCGCGGTGCAGGTGCTGCCCCGGCCGCTGCCCACCCCGGTGCTGGCGTTCGCCGTCCGCCACCTCGGCTGCGCCGCCGGCGTGATGGTGACGGCCAGCCACAACCCGCCCGACGACAACGGCTACAAGGTCTACCTCGGTGACGGCGCCCAGCTGGTGCCACCCGTCGACCGGCAGATCGAGGCGGCCATCGCGGCCGTGGGTCCGGCCCGCGAGGTGCCGCTGTCCGACGAGTGGCTGACCCTCGGCGACGAGATCCAGGCCGACTACGTGGCCGCCGTCGTCGCGGCACTGGAGCCGGTGGGGGTCGCGGCCCGCGACCGGCTCGTCGTCGCCTACACCGCGATGCACGGCGTGGGCGCGGAGACGACGCGCGCGGTGTTCGCGGCCGCCGGGCTGGCGGAGCCGGTGAGCGTGCCCGAGCAGGACTCCCCCGACCCGCGCTTCCCGACGGTGGCCTTCCCGAACCCGGAGGAGCCGGGCGCGACGGACCTGCTCGAGGCGCTCGCGACCCGCACCGGCGCCGACGTGGCGATCGCCCAGGACCCCGACGCCGATCGCTGCGCCGTCGTCTGCGGGGGCCGGCAGCTGACCGGCGACGAGGTCGGCGCGCTGCTGGCCGACTGGCTGCTGCGCCGGGGGGTGCGCGGGACGTACGCGTCATCCCTGGTGAGCGGCTCGCTGATGCACGTGATCGCCGCCGCCGCGGGGCAGCCGTCGGCGGAGACGCCGACCGGCTTCAAGTGGATCGTCCGCGCCGGGTCGGAGGACGCGCCGCTGGTCTACGGCTACGAGGAGGCGCTCGGCTACGCGGTCACGCCGTCCGTGGCGCGGGACAAGGACGGCATCTCCGCGTCGCTCGCCGTCGCGCTGCTCGCCGCGGAGCTGAAGGCAGACGGGCGCACGCTGCTGGACCGGCTCGACGAGCTGGCGGAGGAGCACGGGCTGTTCGTCACCGGGCAGCTGTCGGCGCGGGTCGAGGACCTCACGCTGATCTCCGACGCGATGGCCCGCCTGCGTGCACAGCCGCCGTCCACCCTGCTGGGCCGTCCGGTCGCGGTCACCGATCTCGCGCACCAGCACCCGCCGGTCGACGCCGTCCGGCTGCTGGGTGACGGCGTCCGGGTCATCGTCCGGCCCAGCGGCACCGAGCCCAAGCTCAAGGCCTACCTCGAGACGGTGGTCCCGGTGCACGAGGACGCCGGCCTCATCGCGGCCCGCGGCCGAGGCGAGGACGAGCTCGACCAGCTACGTGCGGAGATGTCGGCGGCGCTCGGCCTCTGACCGCTCAGTTCCGCGAGTCCGTGCGGTCACACCGGCGACGTCGATGAACGGAGGAACTGGTGCGGAAGATCGTCGTGCACATGGCCGTGTCCCTGGACGGCTTCTTCGAAGGCCCCGACCGGGACATCAGCTGGCACACGATGGACGACGAGATGCTCGCGTCCATCGACGAGTACCTGGCGACCACGAGCGCGTTCCTCTTCGGACGGGTCACCCACCGGCTCATGGCCGACGCCTGGTCCACCGCCGACCAGGACCGGGAGTTCGCCGGCATCTACCGCCGGATTCCCAGGATCGTCTTCTCCCGCACGCTCGAGCAGGACGAGTGGGCCACCTCCGTGCACCGCGAGGTCGACCCGGAGGAGATCCGAGCGCTCCAGGAGCAGCCGGGCGGGGACATGACGATCGGCGGCGCGGACCTGATCAACGCGTTCCGGCAGCACGACCTGATCGACGAGTACCGGCTCTTCGTCAACCCGGTGCTGCTCGGCCGGGGACGGCGGCTGTTCGGCCCGGACGAGGCGCCGAGGGACCTGGAGCTGGTGGAGAGCCGGCGGTTCGGCAACGGGGTGGTCATGCTCCACCACGCCCGCAGGCGCGGGTGATCAGTCCAGCGTGCCGCAGGTCCGGAGCGCGGTGAGCACGAGGGTCTCGACGACGCGGACCACCTCGTCGACCTCCACGGCCTCCTCCGGGCCGTGCGCCAGCCGGACGTCGCCCGGGCCGTAGTGCAGCGTCGGGATCCCGCTGCCGGCGTAGAGGCGCAGGTCGCTGCCGTACGGCACGCCGCGCTCCCGCGGCGCAGGACCGCCT
>DASQTE010000244.1:0-5017 GCA_035642035.1 Blastococcus sp. | reverse complement strand
CTGCGGCTCGGCCGTCGTCCGGCCGTCCAGGTACGCCGACAGCGACAGGACGCCGTACTCCTGGTGCTGGTTCGGGAAGAGCACGTTCTCGACGAAGAAGAGCCACAGCCCCAGCGAGACGAGGTCGCGGACGCGGCCGGGTACGGCGTAGAGCCACCAGCCGCGGATCGCCCCGGCCAGCATGATCGCCGTCCCGATGTAGAGGAGGGCGTGGCTGGGGCTCCAGCTGGTGATGTCCAGGCCGTTGATGCGGTGGTTGAGGATGTCGATCGGGATGGCGATCAGGAACATCCCGATCCCCCACTGCATGAGCCGCAGCGCCCGCCGGTCGACGCCGTAGCCGCTGTAGCTGTGGAAGATCACCAGCCCGATCACCACCGCGGTGCCGGCGGAGTTCAGCAGGTGCGGGGGCGCGAGGTCGTCGCGCAGCCACCGGAAGTGCCAGGAGACGTCCCACGACGAGCCGAGCATCTTCAGCAGGAAGGCACCCAGCCACGCCGTGTAGATCCAGCGCAGCTCGGCCTCGCTCGTGGCGCGGCCGGGGCGGCCCGGGGTCATGTAGGACAGCCACAGCCAGCGCAGGAGAGCGACCGGATGGGCCAGCCCGTTGCGCAAGTTCCCCGGAGCCGACGGGACGGCGGGGGCGGCAGGAGTGGGCACGGGTCTTCCTCGCACTCGGTGGACTGACCCCGACCCTAGCCGCGACGGGGGGCGATTCCGAGGCTTCGAGTGGCACCGCCGCGACACGTGCGGTATCGACCGGACGGACGGGGCGGGCGGTGCGCACGGTGCGTACTGTCGGGCGACGTGGCAGAGAGCGCAGGGCACCTGGTCTGGATCGACTGCGAGATGACCGGGCTCGACATCGTCGAGGACAAGCTGATCGAGATCGCCGTGGTCGTGACCGACTCCGAGCTCAACGTGCTCGACCCGGGTCTGGACCTGATCATCGGCGCGGACGACGCCGACCTGGACGGCATGAACGAGGTCGTCGTCGAGATGCACCGCAAGTCCGGCCTCACCGACGCCGTCCGGGCCTCCACCCTCACGGTCGCCGAGGCCGAGCAGCAGGTGCTCGCCTACATCAAGCGCTGGGTGCCCGACCGCCGCAGCGCCCCGCTCTGCGGCAACTCGATCGGCACCGACCGGGGCTTCCTCGCCCGCGACATGCCCGAGCTCGACGACCACCTCCACTACCGGATGGTCGACGTCTCCTCCGTCAAGGAGCTCGCCCGCCGCTGGTTCCCCCGCGTCTACTTCGCCCAGCCGCAGAAGGGGCTGGCCCACCGTGCCCTGGCCGACATCATCGAGTCGATCCGGGAGCTGGCCTACTACCGCCGCACGCTGTTCGTGCCGGCCCCGGGGCCGAACAGCGACCAGGCGAAGGGCGCTGCCGACGAGGTCGTTGGCGCGTTCGCCGAGGTGCTGGCCGCCGGCGACGCGACCCCCCGGACCGGTGTGGACGACGTCGCACCCCCGGCCGCGTCAGGGAGCTGACCGGCTCCGGTATCGTTGCTCCGGTTCCCCTCCTGGCGCGTGCGCCCGACGGGGAGCGACGGTGGGTGTAGCTCAGCTGGTAGAGCACCAGGTTGTGATCCTGGGTGTCGCGGGTTCGAGCCCCGTCACTCACCCCATGCGGTGGAGGCCCTGGTCAGTTCGCTGACCAGGGCCTCCACCTGTTCCGGCGGCGTCCGCCGGCACCCGCTGCCCCCTTGTCTTGGGAGGGGGCAGTGACGGGCGACTGTGCGACGCGCGGCCCCTGACGGCGCGGCTGGTCCTTCCCGACCGACCGAACGGAGCGCGACCACCGGATTCTTCGTTCCTCCAGCCCCTGGAGCGAGCAGCCGCCGCCGGCGCCTCGGGTAGTGGTGGACTCTCGCGCCGCCGCGCCGCCACGGGCCGTCGTCGAAGAGCCGGCCGGGCTGGCGGCGAACGCATGCCCGGCCGCTCCCCCGTCGCGGGTGAGGACGGCCGGCCGTCGTCGGCCCTACCGTCGGCCGGTCGCAACCGGCCCAGGCCCTGCGCAGGAGGCAAATGATGACGGACGTCGCACGGACGGGCACGCGAGCCGGCGGGGTCCTTGCGGCCACGTGCATCTCGACGCTCGTGGTGAACGCCAACACCTCGGCGGTGAGCATCCTCCTCCCAGCGATCTCCAGGGACACCGGCACGTCGGTCGAGACGCTGCAATGGGCGGTGACCGGATACTCGCTCGTCGGTGCCGCGGTGATCGTCACCTCGGGTTCCCTGGGCGACGTCTTCGGCCGCAAGCGGATCTTCCAGCTGGGGCTCCTGCTGTTCGTCGGCTCGTGCGTGCTGATCGCGCTCGCCGGGTCCGGCGGCATGGTGATAGCCGGACGGGTCATCCAGGGCGCGGCCGGGGCGACCATCCTGGCCTGCGGGCTCAGCCTCCTCTCGGTCGCCAACGAGGGTCAGGCGCAACTGCGGGCAGTGTCCCTGTGGGGCGCGGCCGCGGCCGTCGGCGCCGCCGCCGGCCCGCTGCTGGGCGGTCTGCTCGTCGACCTCGCCGGGTGGCAGGCGTTGTTCTGGATCGACGCCGGGGTGGCGGTGCTGTGCATGCTGCTGACCGCGGCAGCCGTGGGCGAGTCCCGGGACCCCGACCGGCCCAGGACGATCGACTACGCGGGCACGGTGCTCATCGCACTGACGCTGACACCCCTCATCCTCGCGGTCACGAAGAGCGGCGACTGGGGATGGCTCTCGGCAGGAACGCTGCTGTGCCTCGCGGTCTCCGTCGCGGCCGGGTACGCCTTCATCGCCGTCGAGCGACGCATCGCCGTCCCGCTGCTGGACCTGGCACTGCTGCGCAATCGCGTCCTCGTCGGCTCGACCGTGGCGATCCTCATCGGTGCCGGCACGATCAACGGGCTGATGTACCTGCTCAGCCTGTACTTCCAGGATCCGGCTGCCCTGGACTTCAGCCCGCTCGAGGCGGGCCTGGCCACGCTTCCGGCGACGGTCGGTCTGGTCGCGGTGGCCCCGCTCGTCCCGTGGCTGGCGAGGAGGTGGGGCGGCCGGCAGACGATCGGCGTCGGGTTCGCGCTCACAACGGTCGGCTTCGTGGTCGTGGGCCTGGTCGACGCGACGTGGGCGTACGCCGCGTTCCTGCTGCCGCTGGTCGCCATCGCCGTCGGCATGGGCCTGTCCAACGGTCCTGCGTCGTCGGCCGCGACGGCATCGGTGCCGGAGCACGAGGTCGGCGGGGCCTCCGGCGTCTCCAACATGGCGCGGTACGTGGGTGCCGCGGTGGCCACCGCGCTGGCCGCCACCTTCTACAGCACCGTCAGCGGCAACCGGGCCGACGACGGGGCGCCCCAGGGCGACGCCCTCGCGTCCGGCCTGGCCGCGGCCTCGTGGCTGATGGCGGTCTTCAGCTTCCTCGGCGTCGTGATGGCGTTCGTGATGGCCCGGCACCGCACGGCGAGGGGGACGGCGCAGGACGCGGCCGCAGCCGCGGCCGCCCACACCCACACCCTGCCGACCTCGGCGACGGCCGGGCGCTCCGGCCCCGAGCACGGCTGAGCGAGACCGAACCAGGAGAACGCGATGACCACCACGACGCAGCCGGCAGCACCGGCGCCCTTCACGGCCGACGACTACGCGGCGCGGATGCGCCGGGTCGTGGCCGACGCCTCGGACGCGGGTCTGGACGGGCTCCTCGTCACGCCCGGGCCGGACCTCTTCTGGCTCACCGGGTACCGGCCCACCGCGATCACCGAGCGGTTGACCGTGCTCGTCCTCGCCCCGGACCGGGAGCCGACGCTGCTGGTGCCGACCCTCGAGCGGCCGGACGCCGAAGGAGCCGAGGGAACTCCGAGCATCTCCATCGTGGACTGGGGTGACGGCGAGGACCCGTTCGCGCGGGCCGGCGCCTACCTCGGCGGAACCGCCACGATGGGCATCGCCGACTCGGCGTGGGCGCTGCACCTGCTCGGCCTCCAGGAGGCGGTGCCGGGGTGCTCGTTCCGCGCGCTGACCCGGTGCCTGCCCATGCTGCGGGCGGTCAAGGATTCCCGCGAACTGGCCCGGCTGGCCGCGGCGGGCGCCGCCGCCGACGCCACGTACGAGCAGATCCTCGACGTCCGGTTCGCGGGCCGGAAGGAGACCGACGTTGCTGCCGACCTGGCCGGGCTGCTGCGAGAGCACGGGCACGAGCAGGTCGACTTCACCGTCGTCGGCTCCGGCCCCAACGGCGCCAATCCCCACCACGAGGCCGGCGACCGCACCATCGAGGTCGGCGACGCGGTCGTGCTCGACTTCGGGGGGCTGATGTACGGCTACGGCTCGGACACCAGCCGCACCGTGTGCGTGGGCGAGCCGTCCGCCCTCGTCCGCGAGGTGCACGAGGTCGTCCGGCTGGCGCAGCAGGCCGGCGTCGAGGCGGTCCGGCCCGGCGTCGCGTGCCAGGAGATCGACCGCGCTGCCCGGAAGGTGATCACGGACGCGGGGTACGGCGAGCGGTTCATCCACCGGACCGGTCACGGCATCGGGACCACGACGCACGAGCCGCCGTACATGATCGAGGGCGAGGAGCAGCCCCTGGTCCCGGGGATGTGTTTCTCCGTCGAGCCCGGCATCTACCTCGCCGGGCAGTTCGGGGTCCGCATCGAGGACATCGTCACCGTCACCGAGACCGCCGGACTGCGCCTGAACCACACCGATCGCGCCCTATACCTCGTCGGATAGCACCAGAGTCATCCCGAGGGGGTGAGGCGACGACCGTGGGCCGTTCCTACGGTCTGGCCGACGGATCGACTCACGAGCCGGCGGGCCTGGAGGTCGCGATGATCACACGCGAGTCACATCGAGCACGGCCATGAGCACCGCCGAGGTACCGGCCGACGCGCCGACCGGCGCGGCCGGGGCGGCCGGGGCGGCTGGGGCGATCCCGGCTCAGCGCACCCGCCCGACCCGCACCCAGTGGATCTCCTGGATCGCGCTCGCGATGATGACCACGAGCTCGGTGGCCAGCCTCCGTGCGGCACCGACCATGGCC
>DASQTE010000243.1:0-5624 GCA_035642035.1 Blastococcus sp. | reverse complement strand
CCCCCGAGCCGGCCCATCCCCCGAGCCGGCCGGGCACCGAACCGGCCGGACACCGAACCGGCCGGACACCGAACCGGCCGGACACCGAACCGGCGAGGCACCGGGCCGGCCGGCCACCGGGCCGGCCGGGCATCGAGCGGGCCGCCTCGCGGAGCGGGGCGGCGGGTGCCCGGCGGCGCGTTCCGCGTCGCGTCGCCGAACTCGGGCCGCGGTCGCACGGCGAGTACGTCGCCAAGGTCGCCCGCAGCGCGGCCTCGCTGGTCGCGCAGCGCTTCATCACCGCGTACGACGCGGCCGACATCGTGCGCGAGGCCGCTCGCGCCGAGGTCCCGTAAGGACCTGAGCCCGGGGGCGCCGCGGCCCGCGCCCCCGGGCTCAGCCCAGCGTGTCCAGGATCTGCTGGCCGTAGCGGGCCAGCTTGGTCTCGCCGACCCCGTTGACGGTCGCCAACTCGGCCAGGCTCGCCGGCGCCTTGGTGGCGATCT
Organism: Blastococcus sp.; assembly: GCA_035642035.1. Classification (GTDB taxonomy): domain Bacteria; phylum Actinomycetota; class Actinomycetes; order Mycobacteriales; family Geodermatophilaceae; genus Blastococcus_B. The sequence goes on along the minus strand of DASQTE010000243.1, from coordinate 5,139 downwards.
CCCGCAGGGTCGCGTCGTGGAAGATCACGTACGCGGGCACGCCCTGTTCCTTGGCCGCCCCGGCCCGCCAGGCCCGCAGCCGCTCGAACGTGCCGGCCGCCTCGGCGGGCAGCTCGACGGTCGCCGGGGCGGCGGCCCGGGTCCGCACCCGGGCGGGTCGCTCCGGCTCGCGCCGCATCGTCACGGTCGTCCGTCGCTTGAGGACTCCGTCGCTCGCGTCGGTGAGGACCAGCGTGCCGTGGTCGCCCTCGACCGAGAGCAGCCCCTGCGCCAGCAGCTGCCGGACGACGGCCCGCCACTGCGGATCGGTCAGCTCGGTGCCGATGCCGAAGGTGGACAGCTCGTCGTGGCGGTGCTGGGCCACCTTGTCCGTACGGCGGCCGAGCAGGATGTCGACGCTCTGCCCGACGCCGAACTTCTGCCCCCGCTCGCGCCGCAGCCGGACCACGGTGGACAGCAGCTTCTGCGCCGGGATCGTCGCGTCCCAGGACTCCGGCGGCTCCAGGCAGGTGTCGCAGTTGCCGCAGGGACCGGACGTCTCCTGCCCGAAGTACGCGAGCAGCTGGCCGCGGCGGCACTCGACGGTCTCGCAGAGCGCCAGCATCGCGTCGAGGTGCAGGGTGAGCATCCGCTTGTGCGCCGGCTCGCCGTCCGAGGTCTGGATCAGCCGGCGCTGCTGGACGACGTCCTGCAGCCCGTACGCCAGCCAGGCCGTCGCCGGCAGCCCATCCCGGCCGGCGCGACCGGTCTCCTGGTAGTAGCCCTCGACGGACTTCGGCAGGTCCAGGTGGGCGACGAAGCGGACGTCGGGCTTGTCGATGCCCATCCCGAAGGCGATCGTCGCCACCATCACCAGGCCGTCCTCGCGCAGGAACCGGGCCTGGTTGCGGGCTCTCGTCGCCGAGTCCAGGCCGGCGTGGTACGGCAGCGCGGGAATGCCGTTCTCGTCCAGGAAGGCGGCGATCTTGTCGACCGAGGCGCGGCTGAGGCAGTAGACGATGCCGGCGTCGCCCGGGTGCTCGGTGCGCAGCAGGTCGAGCAGCTGCCGGCGGGGCTCGTTCTTCGGCACGATCCGGTAGCGGATGTTGGGCCGGTCGAAGCTGGCGACGAAGTGCTTGGCGTCCGCGAGCTTGAGCCGGTCGGCGATCTCCGCGTGCGTCTTGCTGGTGGCCGTCGCGGTGAGCGCGATCCGCGGCACGTCCGGCCAGCGCTCGTGCAGCATCGACAGGCCGAGGTAGTCGGGCCGGAAGTCGTGCCCCCACTGGGCGACGCAGTGCGCCTCGTCGATGGCGAAGAGCGCGATCTGGCCGCGCTCGAGCAGGCGCAGGGTGCCGCCGCTGCCGCCGAGAGCCTCCGGGGCGAGGTAGAGCAGGTCCAGCTCGTTGCTCAGGAACGCCTGCTCGACCTCGCGCCGCTCGGCCGGAGCCTGGCTGGAGTTGAGGAAGCCGGCCCGCACGCCGAGCGCCCGCAGCGCGTCGACCTGGTCCTGCATGAGCGCGATCAGCGGCGAGATGACGACCCCGACGCCGTCCCGCAGCAGCGCCGGGATCTGGTAGCACAGCGACTTGCCGCCGCCGGTCGGCATGAGCACCAGCGCGTCCCCGCCGCCGGCGACGTGCTCGACGATCTGCTGCTGGTCGCCGCGGAACTCCGCGTAACCGAAGACCCGCCGCAACACCTCGAGCGCCGGATCCACCCCGCGATCGTACGGACCCCTCTGCCCGGGGGTCCGGGAACTCCCGCCGGGTGTCCTGATCGGTGGGGCTTCACTCGTCAGTACGTCGAGGAGGATCGTCCCGCGCACCCGAGGAGTGTTCAGATGAACCAGTACCTGCTGTCCGTCTACACCGTCGAAGGCGAGGTCGGAGATGCGCCGACCACTCCCACCGAGATGCAGGCCTTCATGGGCCGCGTGACGGCGCTGGAGGAGGAGATGGACCGGGCCGGCGCCTTCCTGTTCGGCGGCGCCCTGCACGGACCCGACGCCGCCACCGTCGTGCGCGGCGGCACCGGCCTGGACAAGGTGACCACCGATGGTCCCTTCGTGGAGGCCAAGGAGCACATCGGCGGGTTCTACGTCATCAACGCCGAGGATCTCGATCAAGCGCTGGCCTGGGCGGAGAAGGTCGTCGAAGCGATCGACCACTCGATCGAGGTCCGACCCTTCCGGGCGACCGGGCGGGTCCGGGCCACCCCGACGGGCTGACGGCCGGGCGGACCGAGGGGCCGGTGGATGGTCGACCTGGGGCTCGTGTTCCGTCGGGCGTACGGCCCGGCGGTCGCCACCCTGACCCGCGTCTTCGGCGACATCTCGCTCGCCGAGGACGCGGTGCAGGATGCCTTCGTGACCGCGGCGCGGCGCTGGCCACAGGACGGCGTACCGGACAACCCGGCCGGCTGGATCGTCACCACCGCCCGGAACCGCGCCGTCGACACCGTCCGCCGCAGCCGACGCGGCCGGGAGCTCGCCGCGCAACTCGCCGCCGAGCAGCGCGCCGAGGTCGCCCCCGGACCGGAGCGCCCGGACATCCTGCGCGACGACCAGCTCCGGCTCATCTTCACCTGCTGCCACCCGGCCATCCGGCCCGAACACCAGGTCGCACTCACCCTGCGACTGATCGGCGGGCTGACCCCTGCCGAAGTGGCCGCGGCGTTCCTCGTGAGCGAGGAGACGATGGCCAAGCGGCTCGTGCGCGCCAAGTACAAGATCAAGGCCGCGAACATCCCCTACCGCGTGCCCGGCCAGGTCGAGCTGCCGGGTCGACTCCGGGCCGTGCTCACGGTGCTGTACCTGATCTACAACGCCGGGACCGGTGACGTCGCGCGGCACGACCTGTGCCGGGAGGCCCTCCGGCTCTCCCGCCTCGTCGCCGACCTCATGCCCGACGAGCCGGAGGCCGTGGGACTGACGGCACTGATGCTGCTGAACGAGGCGCGCCGGCCGGCCCGCGGCGACGCCGGCGTCGTACTGCTAAGGCACCAGGACCGATCCTTGTGGGACCAGGCACTCATCCGGGAAGGACAGGACCTCGTGCTGTGGTGTCTGCGCCGCGGTCGGCTGGGGCCGTTCCAGCTCCAGGCCGCCATCCAGGCCCTGCACTGCGCCGCCCCGCGCTACGAGGAGACCGACTGGCCCGCCATCGTCCGCTTCTACGACCGGCTCCAGGCCGTCCAGCCCACCCCCGTGGTCGCCCTCAACCGGGCCATCGCGCTGGCCGAGGTCGCGGGCCCCGGCGTCGGCCTGTCGGTGCTCGACGGGCTCGCCGACCAGCTGGCCGGCTACCACGCCTTCCACGCCGCCCGAGCCTCGATGTTGGAGCGACTGGGACAGCGGGACCAGGCCGCCCGCGCGTACGCGGTCGCCGCACGACTCGCCCGGAGTGGGCCCGAGGTCCAGTTCCTCCAGGGTCGCAGCCGGGCACTCGACGCCGGGACGTAGCGGCGGCCCCTGTCCGCGCTCGCCGCGGACAGGGGCCGCCCAGGACACCCGGACGGCGGCCCGTCAGGTCAGCGGGCGACGTTCCACCACAGGTCCCGGTCGGAGCCCTGGTCCCGGACCAGCCGCCAGAGCTTGGCGTCGTAGTGCTCGTTGGACGGGATCGGCACCGGCGTCGCGCACGGCTCGTGGAACAGCTCGGGCGCGTGCCGGAGCACGACGCCCGGCAGCTGCGCCAGCCGGCGCAGGCGCGCGTCGTCCCGGGCGAGCACCCGCACGTTCACGCAGAGCAGCGTGGTCTCCGCCGGGACGACCTGGCGGAAGACGGTGGCCAGCGTCGCGCTGCCCACCGGCAGCCAGACGCGGCGCGGGAGGTGGCCGAGCTCCTCGACGATCCGGGTCCAGGCCCGGGTGAGAGCGGCGCGGTAGTGCGCCATGAAGCACGCGTCACCGAAGCCGAGCGGGAGGCGGCAGCAGTCCGGCACCGTGGCGGCGTGGGCAGCCGCGTCGGCCTCCGCGGCGGCGAGCGACGGGGCCGGGTGGACCGTGGCGCCGTAGGAGCGCGCCAGCCGGGAGTACTCGTGCAGGCTCCCCGCACCGGTCAGCTCGCCGAACACCGTGCACCCCACCCCCAGCCGCTGGGCCACGTAGGCCAGGGCGACCTGGGCGTATCCCGGGGGCGGGCTCGCGTACACGAACGACCGGCAGCCCCCGGCCAGCGCGTCGCTCAGGTACGGCAGCAGGGCGCGTTGCTTGGTGCCCCCGGGCAGCAGGTCCTCCCTGACCACCGTCACCCTTCCGGCCCCGATTGTCAGGGTGTCCAGAACGGGTGGCGGGGACAGGTCGACCTGCAGCTGAGCAGCATTGGCCAGCCGGTGGGATGAATCCTGTATCGAGGACATACCGGACCTTAGCGTCCCAGATGTGTCGCTCCGGACCACCCCCGCGCGTCGCCCTGCGGAGCCACTCGACGCGGACGCGTCGATCGGCTCGGGCCCTGGGCGGGCCGGCGGCCGAGGTGGACGACCGCGAACAGGCAGCGGTGTAACGCCTGACCCGGGCCCGACGCTCTAGTAGGTGCCCCAGGGTTCCGTCACCTCCCCGTGCGGCGGAGCCCTGGGCCCTCCCGCCGTCCCGGAAACAGGCCGCCAGCCCCTCTGGTCGAGGAGAACGTCAGCGCAATGACGGAGACCCGGCAGATCACGTTCCAGGGAAGTGGACCGTTCGTCCGTACGCTCGTGCAGGCGCTCGAAGGGGAAGGGGTCTCGGTCGCCGTCCGGCGCAACAGGCCCTACCTCACCGAGCACCGGGACCCGCGGGGCATGGGTGACGCCGTGACCGCCACTCTGGTGGCGACCGGCGCGACCGAGGCGATCAGGGCCGGTGTGGGGACCTTCCGGAAACGGTTCGGGGATCGTGCCCTGGCCATCATCGAGGGCGAGGAGCCGCAGCCGCCCGCTCACCGCAGCCAGCGGGCCTGACCGCCGCTGCTTCGGCCTCGTCCCCGTGGGGCCGGCGCGGCCGACGGCCCGCGCATCAGGGCCGACAGCACCAGACCCGCCCCTCGGACCTGGCCCTGGCGGGACGCGGTTCCAGACGGCGGGTCTGGTGAACCTTGATGTCCGCTACTCGAACCGCAACCAGACGGAAAGCGGGGCCCGCGGGGGTCGCCCCCGCGGCCAACATTCGGAACACCCCCCGTC
>DASQTE010000242.1:0-5600 GCA_035642035.1 Blastococcus sp. | reverse complement strand
AGCCGGAGGCCAACGACACCGAGACGTACGACAACGGCGTCAAGGTCGTCCCGTCCTACCTGCTGCCCGTCGTCACGGTGTTCGCCGACGACATCCAGGCCGAGCTCGTCGACACCGAGTACTGGACGGCCGAAGAGGTCGAGGCCGGCCAGGCCGACTGACCTCGCACAGACCGGCCGGGCCCGGTGGCGATCTCGCTGCCGGGCCCGGCCGCACCACCCCGCACCACGGCACGACGCGCACCACGGCACCACCCGCGGCCGACGGCGTTCGCCGGACGGCGACGCAGCCCCCACACTCTGCACATCGCGCGCACCCGCCCTCCCGTACGCGCACGACGAGCCTGAGGACGACGGAGTCCATGGACGACAACATCCTGGAGATGCGCTCGATCACCAAGACCTTCCCGGGCGTCAAGGCGCTCGAGAACGTCACCCTGGCCGTGCGCCGGGGCGAGATCCACGCGATCTGCGGTGAGAACGGCGCCGGCAAGTCCACGCTCATGAAGGTGCTGTCGGGCGTCTACCCGACCGGCACCTACGACGGCGAGATCGTCTACGACGGGCAGCCCGCCTCGTTCGGCAACATCCGCGACAGCGAGCACGTGGGGATCGTGATCATCCACCAGGAGCTCGCGCTCGTCCCGTACCTGTCGATCGCGGAGAACATCTTCCTGGGCAACGAGCGCCGTGGGCGCGGCGGGCTCATCGACTGGAACCTCGCCAACGCCGAGGCGGGCAAGCTGCTGGAGTCCGTCGGCCTCGACGAGAACCCGGTGACGCCGGTCGGTCAGCTCGGCGTCGGCAAGCAGCAGCTCGTGGAGATCGCCAAGGCGCTGTCGAAGGACGTGCGCCTGCTGATCCTCGACGAGCCCACCGCCGCGCTGAACGACTCCGACTCCGCACACCTGCTGGAGCTGCTGCGCCGGCTCCGGGAGCGCGGCATCACCTCGATCATGATCTCGCACAAGCTCAACGAGATCACCGAGGTGTCCGACCGGGTGACCGTCATCCGCGACGGCAAGACCGTCGAGACGCTCGACACGAAGGCCGGCGAGGTGACCCAGGCGCGGATCATCCGCGGGATGGTCGGCCGCGACCTGGAGAGCTTCTACCCCGACCGGACGTCGTCCCCGGGCGAGGAGGTGCTCCGCGTCGAGGACTGGACGGTGCGGCACCCGACCCAGGACCGCCTGGTCGTCGACCACGCCAGCTTCTCCGTGCGGGCCGGCGAGGTCGTCGGCATCGCCGGGCTGATGGGCGCCGGGCGCACCGAGCTCGCGATGAGCATGTTCGGCCGCTCCTACGGCCGGGACATCAGCGGCCGGATCTTCATGCACGGCAAGGAGATCAAGGCCCGCAGCGTGGCGGAGGCGATCGACAACGGCGTCGCCTACGCCACCGAGGACCGCAAGAAGTACGGCCTGAACCTCATCGAGGACATCCGGCGCAACGTCTCCGCCGCCGCTCTGGCCAAGCTCTCCCGGAACGGCTGGGTGAACGGCAACGAGGAGATCAAGGTCGCCGAGGACAGCCGGCGCAGCATGAACATCAAGGCGCCGAGCGTGATGTCGGTCGTCGGGAAGCTCTCGGGCGGGAACCAGCAGAAGGTCGTGCTGTCCAAGTGGCTGTTCACCGACCCCGACGTGCTCATCCTCGACGAGCCCACCCGCGGGATCGACGTCGGTGCGAAGTACGAGATCTACACGATCATCAACCGGCTGGTGGCGGCCGGGAAGGCCGTCGTCGTCATCTCCTCCGAGCTGCCCGAGCTGCTCGGCATCTGCGACCGCATCTACACCCTGTCGGCGGGGCGGATCACCGGTGAGATCCCGGTGGCCCAGGCGACCCAGGAGAACCTCATGGAACTCATGACCAAGGAGAGGGAGTCCGTCGGATGACCAGGACCGCACCCCCGGAAGCCGACCCCGCCTCGAACGAGCCGGCGCCCGCTGTCGCACTGCACACCGGCACCAGCGATCTGCGTGCGCTGATCACCCGCAACCTGCGGACCAGCGGCATCTACGTCGCATTCGTCGTCATCGTCGCGCTGTTCGCGATCCTCACCGACGGCGTCTCCCTGAGCCCCGGCAACATCACGAACATCGTCCTCCAGTACTCCTACATCCTGGTGCTGGCGATCGGCATGGTCCTGGTGATCATCGCCGGACACATCGACCTGTCGGTCGGCTCGGTGGTCGCGCTCACCGGCGCGGTCTCGGCCGTCCTGGTCATCCAGCAGGACTACCCGTGGTGGGTCGGCATGCTCGCCGCCCTCGCCGTCGGCCTGGCGGTCGGCGCCTGGCAGGGCTTCTGGGTGGCCTACGTCGGCATCCCGGCGTTCATCGTGACCCTCGCCGGCATGCTCGTGTTCCGCGGCCTCACGCTGCAGGTGCTCGACAACATCTCGCTCTCGCCCTTCCCGACGGAGTACAGCAAGGTCGCCAGCGGCTTCCTCAACGGCCTGCTCGGGGGCAACGGGTACGACGCGTTCACCCTGCTGATCGGCGCCTTCGCGGTCGGCGGGTACGCGCTCAGCGGCTTCCGCACGCGGCTGGCGCGCATCAAGTACGCCCAGCCGGTGGAGTCGTTCCCGCTGTTCGTCGCCCGCGTGGTGGCCGTCGGCGCCGTCGTCATGTACTTCGCCTGGCAGCTGGCGCACGCCCGCGGCCTGCCGATCGTGCTCATCATCCTGGGCGTCCTGGTCATCACCTACGCGGTGATCTCCAACCGCACCGTGTTCGGCCGCCAGATCTACGCCATCGGCGGCAACCTGGCGGCGGCGCAGCTGTCCGGCGTCAAGGTGAAGGTCGTCAACTTCTGGATCTTCGTGAACATGGGCTTCCTGGCCGCCGTCGCAGGGATCATCTACTCCTCGCGCTCCAACGGTGCCCAGCCCGCGGCGGGCAACATGTTCGAGCTCGACGCGATCGCCGCCGTGTTCATCGGCGGCGCGGCCGTGACCGGCGGCGTCGGCACGGTGGTCGGTGCGGTGGTGGGGGGCCTGCTCGTCGCGGTCATGAGCAACGGCATGCAGCTCATGGGCGTCGAGCAGCAGGTCCAGTCGATCGTCAAGGGCCTCGTGCTGCTGCTGGCCGTCGCGTTCGACGTCTACAACAAGCGTCGCGCCGGGGCCTCGCGCTGACCGCCGAGCCGGTCGCCGCGGTCGCAGGTCGCGGCGTCCGGCCCGGGCGACGAGGGGGAGCGGTGGAGCCCGAAGGGGTGGGCCGTGCGCTGGTGATGAGCGACGTCGCCGCGCTGGCCGGGGTGTCGCACCAGACGGTGTCGCGGGTGGTCAACGGTCACCCCAACGTCGCGCCGCACACCCGGGAGCGGGTCGAGCGCGCCATCGCGGAGCTGGGCTACCGGCCCAACATCGCGGCGCGAGCCCTCGTCACCGGGTCGACCCGGACCATCGGGCTGGTCACCGTGAAGATCAACCAGTACGGGCCGGCGCAGACGATGCTCGGGCTGGAGAACGCGGCCCGGGCGGCGGGCTACTCGCTGAGCGTCTCGATCCTGGACGACGCGACGGCGGCCGCCATGCGGGACGCCGTGGACACGTTCGTGGCCCAGCGCGTCGACGGCATCGTCGCGCTCTCCACGTACGACGACGCCGCCGAGGCGCTGCGTGCGCTGGAGCCGCCGGTGCCGCTGGTCGCCGTCCAGGTGGGCGGGGGCGAGGACCGGCCGGCCGTGGGCGTGGACCAGGAGACCGGGGCCCGCCTGGCGACCCGCCACCTGCTCGGGCTCGGCCACCGCACGGTGCACCACGTCGCCGGACCGGCCGACTCGCAGGAGGCGCGCGGCCGGGTCGACGGCTGGCGCTCGGAGCTGGAGGCGGCCGGAGCGCCGGTGCCCGAGCAGACTCTGCGCGGGGACTGGACGCCGTCGTCGGGCTACCTGGCCGGCAAGGCGCTCGCCGCCCGCATCCGCGGAGGCGAGGAGATCACCGCGATCTTCCTGGCCAACGACCAGATGGCGCTCGGTCTGCTCGCCGCCCTGCACGAGAACGGTCTCCGCGTGCCCGAGGACGTCAGCGTCGTCGGCTTCGACGACCTGCCCGAGGCGCCCTACTTCACCCCGCCGCTGACGACGGTGCGGCAGGACTTCGCCGAGCTCGGCCGGCGCGGGGTGCAGCTGGTCCTCGCCCGGATGAAGGGGGAGGACCTGCACCCCGAGCCCGTGCCGCCGGCGCTGCTGGTCCGGTCCAGCACCGGTCCGGCCCCCACCCCGGAACGAGGTCAGAGGAGATGACGATGGATGCCGGCGCGGCGATCACCGGCGGTCGCACGGCCCTGGGGATCGAGCTCGGGTCGACCCGGATCAAGGCGGTGCTGATCGGCCCCGATCACGCCCCGCTCGCCGTCGGCAGCTGCGACTGGGAGAACCAGTTCGTCGACCGGGTGTGGACGTACTCGCTGGACGCCGTCCGGGCCGGGCTGCAGCAGAGCGTCGCGGCCCTGGCCGACGACGTGCGGCGCCGCCACGGGGTCGAGCTTCCGACGGTCGGCGCCCTCGGCGTCTCGGCGATGATGCACGGCTACCTCGCGTTCGACGCCGACGGTGCGCTGCTCACGCCGTTCCGCACCTGGCGCAACACGAACACGGGCCGGGCGGCCGAGCGGCTCAGCGCGGAGTTCGGGGTCAACATCCCGCACCGGTGGAGCGTCGCGCACCTCTACCAGGCGATCCTGGACGGCGAGGAGCACGTCGGCCGGCTGGACCACCTGACGACCCTGGCCGGCTACGTGCACGAGCAGCTCACCGGAGAGAAGGTCCTCGGCATCGGGGACGCCAGCGGCATGTTCCCGATCGACGGCGACACCGGCCGGTACTCCGCGGCGATGCTGGCCCGGTTCGACCAGCTGGCCGCCGAGGCCGGGGTCGAGCTGACCCTGGCCGAGCTGCTGCCCGACATCGCGCTCGCCGGCCGGCCGGCGGGCACCCTCACCGCGGCCGGCGCGGCGCTGCTCGACCCCAGCGGGCGGCTGCGCCCCGGCGCTCCGCTCTGCCCTCCGGAGGGCGACGCGGGCACGGGGATGGTCGCCACCAACTCGGTCGCCCCGCGCACCGGCAACGTCTCCGCCGGGACGTCCATCTTCGCCATGGTCGTGCTCGAGCGCGAACTCGCCCGGGTGCACCGCGAGCTGGACGTGGTCACCACGCCGGCCGGGGACCCGGTGGCCATGGTGCACTGCAACAACGGCGCCAGTGAGCTGGAGGCCTGGGTCGGGCTCTTCGCCGAGTTCGCCCGGGCGCTGGGGACCGACGTCGCCCCGTCGGAGGTCTTCGGGACGCTGTTCACGGCCGCGCTGGGCGGGGCGAGCGACTGCGGCGGGATGCTCGCCTACAACTACCTCTCCGGGGAGCCGATCACCGGGCTCGAGGAGGGCCGGCCGCTCTTCGTCCGGTCGCCGGACAGCGGGCTGAGCTTGAGCACCTTCATGCGGACCCACCTGTTCGCCTCGCTGGCCACGCTCCGGATCGGCATGGACGTCCTGCAGAAGAGCGAGGGCGTGCGGCTGGACCGGATGTTCGCGCACGGCGGCATGTTCAAGACCGAGGGTGTCGCGCAACGCTTCCTGGCCGCGGCGATCG
>DASQTE010000241.1:0-3081 GCA_035642035.1 Blastococcus sp. | reverse complement strand
CACCGAGGCGGTGACCGAGCCCACCGGGACCCCTTCACCGACCACCCAGCTGCGCCTACCGTCGGTCAGCTCGATCGCCGGGAGCCGGCACTCCACGAGGCGCTGGTGCAGCCAGTCGCGGTAGGCGGCGAAGCCATAGCGAGCAACGGCACTGCTGTTCGCCGGGGGTTCTCCGACGGCCTCGCGCAGGTCTTCGAGGTGCACCGCGAGGTCTGCTGCCGGCGCGGGAGCCATCAACGCGGGCCCGCCCCCGAACGCACCGTCGCCGCGGCGCAGCGAACTCACCAGGGCGGTGCCGTGCTGCCGGAGCTGGCCCAGCAACGCGTCACGGCTGCGGTCGACCTGTTGCTCGAGGTGTCCCGCGGTCCAGGCGTCCCGCGCGGCAGCGAGCTCCGGCGTGTGCCACGCATCGAGGGCGCCGGCGAAGTACCCGCTGCGCACCGTGTCATGGGCCAGACCGGCCAGGTGGGCCAGGAGGTCCGAGACGGTCCAGTCGGGACACGCCGGGACGACGGTCTCCAGGGCGTCCGGGTCGAGACCCTCGAGGATGACCTGGAGCTCGTTCAGGCCGTCCTCGTACGCCCACGCGGCCCGCCATCTGGCCCGGCGCGCCGGGGTCAGCACCGCTGCCGGCTCGTACCGTTTCGCGAACGAGTCGAGGAACTCCCGTCCTGCGACGGGGTCCGCTGCCAGACCCGCGTAGATCGCGGCGGCATCCGCGCCGGGGAACCGGGCGGCCTGGAAGGACCACTCGAAGTGCCCGGCGGAGCGTTCCGTGCGCCAGGCGTCGTAGCCGTCGAGCGCGTCTCCGCGCGCCAGGGCGGTGCCGACGTGCCAGCCGTGCGCGAGGGCATCGCCGATCCCCTGTGCCGTGACCGGGTGCTTGAACATTCCCGAGTCACCCACCAGCGCCCAGCCGGCCCCGGAGGCAGGCCTCGTGAACCCCCGCAGCATGGTCTCCGGCACGACGACGACCGGGGAGGTCTGCCGTGCCTGCTGCAGCAGCCGAGGGTTGAGCACCGCCGGGAAGCGCTGTAGTGATGCCAGGTAGGCCTCTTCCCGCTCCGCAGCCGACCCACGGGTCAGCTCGGGAGGTCCGGCGACGGAGAGCAGGTGCAGACCGTCCTCGCAGGGGGTGGACATCACGCCGAGCCGCCCGTGGACGTCGATGTGGCACCAGCCGGACGCCGGGAGCCCCTCCCAGTAGGCGAAGAGCATCGCCATCTCGCCGCGGCGGTGGTCGGTGGTGGGCAGCGCGAGGCGACGGGCGACCGTGGACCGACGACCGTCGGCACCGATGACCCATGGCGCCAGCAGCCGTTCGCCGGTGGCCAGCACGACACCGCGTACGGGGTCCTCCGGCGTTCCGGCGCCGATGACGTCCTCGACGGCCGCCCCGAGTCGGGCCTCCGCCCCCGCCTTCGTCGCGCTCTCCAGCAGGGCTGCGTCCAGGGTGACCCGCCTGATCGACATCGTGCGGTCGTGACCGCCGATGGGGCTGAAGCCGCCGGCGACCGCATGACCCAGCACTCGCCAGCTGTACTCGACGGGCCGCAGCTCGTGCCTCGCACGGAGCAGCTCACCCGCGCCCAGCTCGTCCAGCAGGTGCAGGGAGTCGGGGAACAGCTGGTGGGTGGAGACCGTGTCGCTCGGGAACTCGTCGCGGTCGAGGAGCAGTACCCGCCGGCCGGCCCGCGCCAGCACGGTCGCCGTGGCGGAACCCGCGCACCGCGCGCCGACGACGATGACGTCGTACTGCTCCTTCTCATCGGAACTGCTGCTCATCACTCACTCCTCGGTTGGTCGAGGACCACAGTGCCGACGAGCCGTGGAAGGTGGGTGGAAGCGCGGTGGACGGGGATCACGGCGTCGCCCCCTGCCGCCACCGCGGCGCGGCGGAGATGCTCGCGTAGACGTCGTGGGCCTCCCGCCGACGCCGGGCAGCATCGGCAGCCTCGCCGCGGTTCTCCAGCAGGGCGCCCCAGGACTCGAGGGCCTCGGCCCGTCGCCAGGGCAGTCGGTGCTCCATGAAGATCCGAACGGCGTGAGCAGACGCCGTGTCGGCGGCCTCGTCGTCACCGTGAGCGGCAGCGACGGCCGCCCTGGCCAGCTCGACCTGACCGAGGACTCCGCGCCAGTGCTCGCCGGCGGCGACGATCTGATCACAGCGCGCGACGTGGTGCTCCGCCTCGGCCGTCCGGTCCACCGCGTGCAACCGGGCCAGCTCGGCCCGAATGTCGAGCTCCGAGGGCACCTGGGGCCCGTCACCGGCCATGCGCAGCGCTCTCTCGAGCGCCGGCACAGCGCCCTCCCGGTTCCCCAGCGTGATCCTCGCGGCGGCGAGCCACCGGAGGTTCACGGAGGCGTCGTGGAGCGTGCCGGCCGACTCGTCGGCATCGGCGGCTGCCTCCCACGCGGCCGCCGCCCTCTCCCAGTGCCCGTCGAGGTACAGGAGGGTCCGCCGCGCCAGGGCGTCCTGCGGCAGCCGTTCGGCGGCCTCGTGGGCACCCGGCAGCTCGCCCATCGCCGCGAGGGCGAGGACCAGCTGGTCGACCACGGCCCCGTGCGGGTACGCGAAGGACGTGAACCGCGGCTGACCCAGGCCGCGTCGGCACCATGCCCGCGCGCCCTCGGGGTCGAGGAGGTAGGCGTTGGAGGCGAGGGCGGCCGCGTTGACGGGCAGCCACCCCAGGTAAGGGTCGGCCAGCTCGTGGGCGATGTTCCAGGCGCGCTGCCAGGTGGAGGTCGCGTCGGCGAGGTGGCCGGCGTTGAAGGCTGCCCAGCCCTGAGCCCAGCTGCTCACCACGGTGAGGTCGCGGCGCCCCAGGCCCGAAGCGATCGCGTCCGCGCGTCCGGCGGACTCGGCGAGGAGAGTCGTCCTGAGGCCGAGCATGGCCGCCTGCGACCTGCCCCGGTGCAGGTGGTAGACCGAGTCGGGCGCGGCCAGCAACCGCTCGGCGGCCGCGAAGTGCTCGAGGGCGCGAGGGATGTCCATGATCGAGTGGTGCATGCAGAGCGCTCCGCCGATCCGGCTGTGGACGACTCCGGCCGAGGCCTCGTCACCGATCACCAGGTAGTCGC
>DASQTE010000240.1:0-2050 GCA_035642035.1 Blastococcus sp. | reverse complement strand
GGCACGCGACGCTTCGCCGCCGAACCCGTCGCCGTCCCGGTGCGCGCGGTGCTCGTGGTCGAGGGCTGCGGTAGCAGCCCCCGGGCGCTGGACCCCTGGACGTCGCTCCGCATCTGGGTCGAGGCGCCCGCGGACCTGCGGCTCGCCCGGGGCCTGGCCCGCGACGGCTCGGGCCTCGAACTGGAGTGGCGGCGCTGGCTGGGCACCGAGGCCGCCGAGTTCGCCCGGGAGGGCACTCGCGCCCGGGCCGACGTCCGGCTGGACGGCGCCGCGGCGCAGGCCGACGAGGGGCTCCTGCCGCTCCTCTGAAACCGGCCCGCCGACGAGCAGGGCGGTGGGCGCACCAGCAGGCTACGGTTGTCCAGCCGGCTCCTGCGGTACGCAGGAGCCAAGCGCCCGGTCGAAGTCACGGCGGAGCGGCGCCGGCACGATGGGGGTACCCCATGAGTGGTGGCCAGGCCATCGGCGAGAGCCTCCCGCTCGCTGACGAGCTCGCCGGGATCTTCGCCCGCATGTCGGGCCTGCTGCTGTCCGAGGAGACGGTCGAGACGGCGCTGGGGGTGCTCAGCTCCCTGGCGCAGGAGACCGTCCCCGGCTCGACCGGTGCCGGGGTCTCGATCATGGAGCGGCGGAGACGACGCTCCTCCGGCTCGACGGACTCCCGGGTGCAGGCGGCCGACGCGCTGCAGTACGAGTTCGACGAGGGACCGTGCCTGGAGGCCGCGTCGAACCGTGAGGTCGTGCGCAGCGACGACCTCACCGAGGACCCGCGGTGGCCGCGCTGGACAGCGGCAGCCGTCGACCTCGGCCTGCGGTCGGTGCTGAGCGCCCCGTTGACCGCCGGCGACCGGTCGATGGGGGCGATCAAGGTCTACGCCGAGCAGACCCACGCCTTCGACGAGCACAGCGCGCAACTGCTCACCCTGTTCTCCGCGCAGGCCGCCGTACTCGTCGCGAACCTGCAGCACCAGGAGCGGGCGCAACGGCTGAGCGGCGGCATGCGCGAGGCCTTCCGCACGCGCGACCTGCTCTGCACGGCCAAGGGCGTGCTGATGGGCCGCCATGCCGTCGACGAGGCGACGGCCTTCGGCATGCTGCTCGCCCGCGCTCAGGACGACGGGACGACCGTGGCCCAGGCCGCCCGCGCCGTCGTCGACTCGGCCGTCCGCCGCCGTCGGTGATGGCGGGCCCCGGGCGGGCCTTCCCGGAGGACCCGCAGCTGAACGGGCTGCGCGACGCGTACGCGCACACGGGGCTGACGCTCGAGCAGCTCTGGATCCGGTACTTCGCCCTCGGCGGCACGGCCGACCTCGTGGAGCTCGACGCGTGCATCGCCGGACTCGTCCCCGTCGCCCCGGACCAGCACGACCTGCTGGCCCACGCGATCAACGAACGGCTCGACGAAGTGGTCCAGGAACACCGGGTGCCGTACCGCCGGACGATCCGGTCGGGACGCCCGTCGCCGGGACCGCTGGCCGCGCTGCTGGAGCTGCTCGGCGCAGCGGGGGCGGCCCCGCCCGAACGCATCCCCGCCCTGGTCGCCACGGCCGGGCAGCTCCTCGGGGCCGAGACGGTGATCCACCTGATCGACCACGAGCAGCGCTCGCTCGTGCGGCTGCCGTCGCCCGGGTCGACCGGACGGGCACGGCAGGGGCTGGACAGCACGATGGCGGGCCGGGCGTTCCGCACGCTGCAGATCCTCTCCTCGGACCGCGAGGGTCGCCCGTGCCTGTGGGTGCCGATCCTGGACGGCGCCGACCGTCTGGGCGTCCTGGAGGTGGTCCTGGCGTCGGCGTCGGAACTCCACGACCCTGTCCTCCGCCAGCACTGCCAGTGGCTGGCGGACCTCCTCGGCCACGTCCTCGCCTCGATGGGGTCCTACGGCGACGAGCTGGAGCGGTTCCGTCGACGCCGACCGCTGGCGCCCTCGTCGGAGCTCATCTGGCAGATGCTTCCCCCGCTGGCCGCCGGGAGCGACACGTTCATGCTCGCCGGCATGCTCGAACCCAGCTACCGCGCCGGTGGTGACGCGTTCGACTACGCACTGTCC
>DASQTE010000239.1:0-5348 GCA_035642035.1 Blastococcus sp. | reverse complement strand
CAGGCGCAGGAAGTCGTCGCCGAGCAGGCCACGCGCGTGGGCATGCCCTACGTGAACCAGCGCTGGCTGGGCGGCATGCTCACCAACTTCCAGACCGTGCACAAGCGCCTCCAGCGCCTCAAGGAGCTCGAGGACCTCGAGCAGACCGGCGCCCTGGTCAGCCTCTCCAAGAAGGAGCAGCTGGTCCTCAGCCGGGAGAAGGGCAAGCTGGAGCGCAGCCTCGGCGGTATCCGCGACATGCAGAAGGTGCCCAGCGCCATCTGGATCGTGGACACCAAGAAGGAGCACATCGCCGTCGGTGAGGCCCGCAAGCTGAACATCCCGGTGGTGGCGATCCTCGACACCAACTGCGACCCCGACGAGGTCGACTACAAGATCCCGGGCAACGACGACGCGATCCGCAGCATCACGGTGCTGACCCGGGTCATCGCCGACGCCGTCGCCGAGGGGCTCATGGCCCGCTCCGCCGCGCAGGCCGACGCCGGCCGCGGCGAGGCCGCCGAGCCCGTCATCGGTGGCGACGAGCCTCTGGCCGACTGGGAGCGCGAGCTCCTCACCGGTGGGGACGCCGCGGCGCAGACCGAGGCCACCCCGCTGCCCGAGACCCCGGCCCAGCCGGCCGAGGTCACCGCGGCCGAGGTCGCCCCGGTCGAGGGCGTGCCCGCCACCGGCGACACCAACACCGGCACCCAGGGCGCCCAGAACGCCTGAAAGTCCGGCGCCGTCCCCGTCAGCGACGGGGACGGCGCCGCGGCATGCCCGCACCGCACTCCCGCACCGCCCCAGACCACAGAGGAAGTGACATGGCTGAGTTCACCGCAGCCGACGTCAAGCGTCTCCGCGACGCCACCGGCGCCGGCATGATGGACTGCAAGAAGGCCCTGACCGAGGCCGACGGCGACTACGACAAGGCCGTCGAGTTCCTGCGCGTCAAGGGTGCCAAGGACGTCGGCAAGCGCCTCGAGCGCTCCACGACCAACGGCATCGTCGTCAGCAAGGACGGCGCGCTGCTCGAGCTCGACTGCGAGACCGACTTCGTCGCCAAGAACGCCGACTTCGTGAAGCTGGCCGAGCGCCTGCTCGACATCGCGCTGCAGACCCGGCCGGCCGACGCCCAGGCGCTGCTGGCCGCCGAGGTCGACGGCCAGACCGTCGCCGCGCTGGTCGAGTCCGAGTCCGCCCGCATCGGCGAGAAGCTCGTGCTCAGCCGGTTCGCCGTCTTCGAGGGCGACGTCGCGACCTACCTGCACAAGCGGGCCACCGACCTGCCCCCGGCCATCGGTGTCGCGGTGCAGTACAGCGGCGGCACCGAGGAGGCCGCGCGCAGCCTGGCGATGCACATCGCCGCCGCGCGTCCGCGCTTCCTCACCCGCGACGAGGTCCCGGCCGAGACGGTCGAGACCGAGCGCCGCGTCGCCGAGCAGACCGCGAAGGAGGAGGGCAAGCCCGAGCAGGCGATCGTCAAGATCGTCGAGGGTCGCGTCAACGCCTTCTACAAGGACTTCGTCCTGCTCGAGCAGCCGTCGATCACCGAGCCCAAGCGCACGGTCAAGCAGATCGTCGACGAGGCCGGTCTGACCGTGGAGCGGTTCGCCCGCTTCGAGGTCGGCCAGGCTTAAGAACATCGCACGTGAACGGCTCCGCTCCCGACTCTGGGAGCGGAGCCGTTCGCATGTGCGGCAGGATCAACCAACTGACGTCGAACGAGGGATGACGCGTTGACCGACACCACACCTCCGCTGTCCGCCCCCACCGCCTTCCAGCCGGCCGACGGGAGCGGCTACCAGCGAGTGCTCCTGAAACTCTCCGGGGAGACCTTCGGTGGCGGCAAGGTCGGCGTCGACGCCGGCATCGTGCAGGGCATCGCCGAGCAGCTGGCCGAGGTGGTCGGCAAGGGCACCCAGGTCGCGGTCGTCATGGGCGGCGGCAACTTCTTCCGCGGCGCCGAACTGAGCCAGGCCGGCATGGACCGCACCAAGGCCGACTACATGGGCATGCTCGGCACGGTCATGAACTGCCTGGCGCTGCAGGACTTCTGCGAGAAGGCCGGCCTCGAGACGCGCGTGCAGTCGGCGATCACCATGGGCCAGGTCGCCGAGCCCTACATCCCGCGCAAGGCCATCCGCCACCTGGAGAAGGGCCGGCTGGTGATCTTCGGCGCGGGCGCCGGGATGCCCTACTTCTCCACCGACACCGTCGCCGCCCAGCGCGCCCTGGAGATCGAGTGCCAGGTGCTGCTCATGGGCAAGAACGGCGTCGACGGCGTCTACGACGACGACCCGCGCACCAACCCGGCCGCCGTCATGTACGACGACCTGGACTACGCGACGGTGCTGGCCAAGCAGCTCAAGGTCGCCGACGCCACGGCGATCAGCCTCTGCATGGACAACCAGATGCCGATCGTCGTGTTCAACCTGCTGCGTGACGGCAACATCGCGCGGGCGACCGCAGGTGAGAAGATCGGCACGCTGATCAGTCAGCCGGCCTGACCGCCGGCGGACCGCACGGCACACAGACGACCAGTAGTGAGCGGGCGACCCGGGAGCCGGGCCGCCGGCCGATGGAGGGAAGACCCGTGATCGACGACACCCTGCTCGATGCCGAGGAGCGGATGGACAAGGCCCTGTCGGTCGCCCGGGAGGACCTCGGCTCGGTGCGCACCGGCCGCGCGGCCCCCTCGATGTTCAACAAGATCATGGTCGACTACTACGGCGCCCCCACGCCGGTGCCGCAGATGGCGTCGATCACCGTGCCCGAGGCGCGGATGGCCGTCATCAAGCCCTACGACCACTCGCAACTCTCGGCCATCGAGAAGGCCGTGCGGGACAGCGACCTCGGCGTGAACCCGACCAACGACGGCCAGATCCTCCGCGTGACGTTCCCCCAGCTCACCGAGGAGCGTCGCCGCGACCTCGTGAAGGTCGCGCGGGCCAAGGGCGAGGACGCCAAGGTCGCCATCCGCAACATCCGCCGACGCGCGAAGGACGAGCTCGACCGCATCGCGAAGGACGGCGAGGCCGGCGAGGACGACGTCCGCCGTGCGGAGAAGGAGCTCGACCACCTCACCGAGCAGCACGTGCACGGCATCGACGAGGCCATGAAGAACAAGGAGGCGGAACTGCTCGAGGTCTGACCCCGACGGTCCCGTCCACAGATGAGCACGCCCTCCGCCGCTGACCGTCCCGGGACCTCCGGGCGGGGTACCGAGCCGTCGCCGGGTTTCGCCGCACGGGCGGAGCGGTCGTCCGAAACCCTCGGCTCCACCGGTCCCTCCTGGTCGCGGCACTCGGGGTGGGACCGGCCCGACGACGGCGACACCGGTCCGGTGCCGATCGTCGGCGATCTGCCCGCGCCGCCGCTGCGGGCCGCCGATACCACGCCGCCGACCGACCAGATCCCCGCGGCCGTCGACGACGTCCCCACCGCGACGGCGATGCCGCTGCCTCCAGCGGCGGATGAGCTGGCCATGACCGAGCGTCCCGCCGGCGGCCGCGCCGGACGCGACCTGCGTGCCGCGATCGGCGTGGGCGTGGGCCTGGTCGCGGTCATCCTCGCCTCGCTGTTCATCTGGCGGCCGGCCTTCCTCGCCGTCCTCGTCGCCGCGATCCTCGTCGCCGTCTGGGAGCTCGCGACGGCGCTGGGCGCGGGGCGGTTCCACCCCCCGCTGGTCCCGCTGCTGCTCGGGGCGCTGGTCATGGAAGGGCTGGCGTGGAGCCGCGGCCCCACCGGGCTTGTCGTCGGTTTCCTGCTCACCTCGCTGGCCGTGGTGCTGTGGCGGCTCGGCCACGGCCCCGCCGGATACCTCGGCGACACCGCCTCCGGCGTCCTCGTCGCGCTCTACGTGCCGTTCCTGGCGGGGTTCGCCGTCCTGCTGCTGGTTCCCGACGACGGCGCCGTCCGGGTCATCGCCTTCATCGCCACCGTCGTCGCGAGCGACGTGGGCGGCTACGCGGCCGGTGTCCTCTTCGGCAAGCACCCGATGGCGCCCACGATCAGCCCCAAGAAGTCCTGGGAGGGCATGGCCGGCTCGGTGACGGCGTGCATCCTCGTCGCCACCCCGATCATCGCGCTCGGGCTCGACGGGCCCTGGTGGGGCGGCGTGCTGTTCGGCGCCGCGCTCGCCGTCACCGCCACGATCGGCGACCTCGCGGAGTCGCTCATCAAGCGCGACCTCGGCATCAAGGACATGGGCAACCTGCTGCCCGGCCACGGCGGGATCATGGACCGGCTCGACTCGCTGCTGCCGTCGGCCGCCGTGGCCTACCTGCTGCTGTCGGTGCTCACGCCGGGCGGCTGACGAACCAGCTGGTGCCGACGGTCCCGAAGCCGCGCCGGGCGTACCAGTGCCGCGGCCAGTCGTCGGCCGCGGCCTCCAGCACGACGAGGTCGCAGCCGGCCTCGGCGGCGAGGGCCAGCGACCGGGCGAGGACGGCGTCGCCGTGCCCGCGTCCCCGGGCGGCGGGATCGGTCATCACCGATTCGATCGCCGCGGTGGCGCCGTCGACGCGGAGCTGGCCCGCGGCGACGACGTGGCCGTCCTCCTGGACCACCACGTCGTGCACGGCAAGGACCCGGTCGTTGAGGCGTTCCCGGCCGACGAGTTGCGCCACGATCCGTTCCAGCAGGGGGCCGGCCTCGGGGAGATCGGCGCGCCACGACCGGTCCCAGAGGTCGTGGACCTGGCGCTGGTCGACCACCTGCGCGCGATCGCCTCCTGGCAGCGGGCCGGCGTCGCGGGCCATCAGGAGGAGCTCCTCGACCTCCCAGCCGCGCCGGGCGAGGTCCGCGGCCACGTCTTCGGCGCCCGGCCACAGCAGCGCCGCCGCCTGGTGGGGCCAGCCGGCGTTGCCGGCCACCTCGGCGGCGGTGGCCTCGATCGTGGCGGCATCCACCGGCGTGGTCAGGACCAGCCGGTTGTTGTCCCGGGAGTGCGGGAAGTCGGGATCGAGCACGGCGACACCACCCGGGACGTCGCCCACCCCGACCGCGCGCCGCACCGGCAGGGAGGCGTACAGGGCCAGCGTCCGCCCGAGGACGTCGTCCGGCGCGGGCAGCGACGGCGGGACCGGCGGCCGGTAGGGGACGACCGCCACGACGGCGCTGGTCGGCAGCGGGCCGTAGAGAGAAAGGACCCCGTCCTCCCCACCCTTCGCAAGCTCAGGGCGGGACCCGGGACGGGGCCGAAGGGCGGTCAGCCGCGCCGGGTCGACGACGAGCAGCAGCAGGTCGCGGCGGCCCGGGTACAGCGCCCGGGCAGGGAGGTGGACCTGGTCCGGGGTGGACAGGTGCACGAACCCGACGGTGGCCAGCGACGGCGGGCGCACCGCCCCCTCGGTCAGCGCCGACCG
>DASQTE010000238.1:0-3568 GCA_035642035.1 Blastococcus sp. | reverse complement strand
TTCGGCGTCGTGGATCGCGGCCAGGTGCCCGCTCATGCCGGCCAGTACCGCCGCGAGGCGCTCCTCGTCCAGCGGAGGCGCGTCGGCGTGCTCGGCCCGCAGCCGCCACAGCTCCTCCGCGGCCGCCGCCCGCTCCGCCGCACCCGCGTCGCCCTCGGCGACCGCCCCGGTGACCGTGGCGGTGAGGGTGCGCAGCCGGGCGATCGCCGGGACGTCGTCCGGCAGCGCCGTCTCGGCGAGGGCGTGCCAGCGCTCGGCGATCTCCCGCCACTGCGGCGCCTCGCCGGCCAGCCCCGGCTCGTCGAGCACGACGGCGGCCTGCTCGAGCCCGTCGGCGAACAGCCCGCGCAGGTGCCCGCCGGACATCCCGGCGGGCTCGACGCCCTCCCACACGCTGGCCAGCGCCCGCAGGAGCCCGCGCCGGTCGGCGAACACCGTCGGCCACCCCTTCGCGGCCCGTGGGTCGACCAGCAGCCGCGACCACTTCCGCCAGGCGGGCAGCGCGAAGGAGGTCGACGTCCCGCCGAGGTGGTCCACGCCGGCCTCCAGGCCGGCGCGCACCGCGGCGCGCAGCCGGTCGGCCGGGACGGCGGCGTCCGTGGTCCGGACGACGAGCATCGTGTTGCGGTGGCTGCCCACCCGGGCCCGCGCCCGGTCCAGGTCCGCGGCCGGCACGGTCAGCGGCGCCAGCGTGCGGTCGTCGACGTGCACCCGACCGCCGACGGCGGCGTAGGCCACGACCGGATCGCCGCCCATCCCGTCGAGGAACGGCGGCAGGTTCCAGTACCCGAGGTGGTACCGGTCCGGCCAGACGATCGCCGGGTTGCCGGCGGCCAGCGTCGAGGCGAGCGCCTGGGCCGCGCCCGCGGCGCCGCCGGTGCGCGACCAGGCGACGTCCAGGCCCAGCCGGTCGACCGTCGTGGCCAGCCGCCGGTCGAAGTACTGCCAGGAATGGGTGAACCCGAGGGTGACCACGCGGCCGTCGTCGTGGCCGAACTCCCAGAGGATGTAGCCGGCGCCCAGCCCGCCGCCCACGAGGAACAGCAGCGGCTCGGCCAGCGGCCCGTCGGGGCCGGTGACCCCGCGGTGGGCGAGCACGTTGGCCAGCGCCGCGGTGTCCGGGTCGGTGCCCCCGCGCAGGGCCCATCCCAGGTCGACGACGGGACCGGTGTCGACGGCACCGCCGAGGACGTGGGCGCGGGCGACGGCGTAGCGCTCGCCGGTCCGTGCCATCCGCGCGCGCACGCGGGCCTTGAGCTGCTTGGCCGTGGTCATGGTCGGAACTCTCCCGGCTGCGTCCGCGGCGACGGCTCCACGCGCCGTGCGCCGCCGCAGCCGTGGCATCCGGACAAGACGTCTGGGCCGTGCAGCGCCTCGAGGCTCTCGCAGTCCCCTTTGCCCCGCGTCGCCGGCCCGCGTGGAAGACCGGTCTGGGGTTGGGCGTGAGGCTCGCCCGGGTGTCCACGATAGACCCGGCAGCGGCCGTCGAGGGAATCGCGTTGCCCCGCGGTTCCACTGCGGCCTAGCGTTCGCCCCCTCGCAGGCAGGCCGCACCGCCGGGCAGATGGGAGACCTGGATGACCGCCCAGCTCGTCGCGCTCTCCGTCGACGCGCACGACCCCGAGGGCCTCGCGCGCTTCTGGGCCGGCGTCCTGGGTTGGGAGACGGCCGACGACCCGCAGGACGTCACCACGCTGGTCCCGGCGGACGACACCGGCTTCCGGATCCGGTTCCTGCCGACGTCGGAGCCGAAGTCCGGCCAGAACCGGATGCACTTCGACCTGACGAGCGCCTCCGCCGAGGACCAGCAGCAGACGGTCGCGCGGGCGCTGGAGCTCGGCGCCCGGCACATCGACGTCGGGCAGCGCCCGGAGGAGGAGCACGTGGTGCTCGCCGACCCCGAGGGCAACGAGTTCTGCGTCATCGAGCCCGGCAACGACTTCCTGGCCGACTGCGGCTTCGTCGGTGCGCTCGCGAGCGACGGCTCGCAGGCGGTCGGCTACTTCTGGAGCGAGGCGCTGGGCTGGCCGCTGGTCTGGGACCAGGACGAGGAGACCGCCATCCGATCACCGCACGGCGGTCCCAAGATCACCTGGGGCGGCCCGCCGGTCGCGCCCAAGAAGGGGAAGAACCGGCTGCACTTCGACCTCGCGGCGGTGTCCGGCGGCGACCTGCGGGGGGAGGTCGACCGGCTGGTGTCCCTGGGCGCGACCCCGATCGACATCGGCCAGGGCGAGGTGCCCTGGGTGGTGCTGGCCGATCCTGACGGCAACGAGTTCTGCGTGCTGCCGCCCAGGTAGCGGCGGTCCCGGTGCTCAGGCGGCGTCGGTCCCAGCCGCGGCATCACCCTCCATCGGCCGGCCGTGCACGTAGCCGGCCGGATCGGTGCCCGGCGCCGGTCCCTCGGCGAGCCAGCGCGCGAAACCGACCGGGTCCCGGCGTTCGAGCTCGTCGAGCGTCTCCTCGCGCCGACGCACCAGCGCCTGCCGTTCGACCGGGCTGAGCCGTCCGCCGAGGGCCGCCGTCGTGCGGATCCACTCCCGGCCCAGCTCCGGGGTCGACCAGGTCGGGAGCCGGGAGGTGTCGCCCCTGACCGGCGCCTCGGGTGGCACCGGCAGGAGCAGGACCTCGGTGCCGGTCCAGGGCCAGGACACCGGCGCGGACGAGCGAGCGGCGCTGTCCGGGCGGGCCGGGGACCGGATCGCACGGACGACCAGCCAGGTCCCGATCGCGGCCCCGCCCACGAGCACGGCGACGACGCCGCCGACGAGCGCCGTCATCCCGGCCAGCACGAGCAGGCCGCCCACGGTCCAGCCCGCGGCCTGGACGGCGGACTCCAGCACCGGCCGGCGGTCGGCCCGGGGCAGGTCCCGCGTGATGCCGACCGCGATGGCGGCGGCCAGCAGCCCGGCCACACCCACCGCGACCCGGCCTGGGGGCTCCAGCCCGAGCCCACCCAGCACCGCGACGGCGCCGAGGCAGAGGATGCCGAGCCATCGCAACGACCGGGCCGGGAGTCCGCGAAGGGGCACGGTCGGCCTCCAGGGTGACGCCGGGACAGGACCTCTCCCCTACCCGCCTCCCCGCCGGTTGCACACCGGCCCCGGAGGTCTTCCCTCCGGCCGAGAGGGCGAGGACGCTCGGGAGGCAGAGGGACTCCCCGATGCCCGGAGGTTCACCGTGACGACCTCGACCACCACTTCGCTCGGCCGTCCGGATCCGGCGGCCCAGGAGGAGGACTCCGCCCGCGAGGTGCTGGTCGGCGTCGAGGGCTCGGAGGTCGGCCTCGGCGCCGTCCGGTGGGCTGCCCACGAGGCGGCCCGGCGCAACGCCCCCCTCCGGATCGTGCACGCCGCCCCCTACCTGGGGCACCGCCGCAGCAGCAGCGGGGCCCCGCCGCCCGAGATGCAGCGGGCGCGCCGCATCATCGCGCAGGCCTACACCGTCGCCCGGCACACCGAGGCCGACCTCCGCACGGCCACGGAGGTCGTGCCCGGCGACCCGACCGCGACGCTGCTCCGCGCAGCCGCGGCGGGGCAGCTCGTCGTCCTGGGCAGCTCCACGACCG
>DASQTE010000237.1:0-6162 GCA_035642035.1 Blastococcus sp. | reverse complement strand
ACAGCGTGCTCGTCGTCGGCGTCCCGGGGCTCACCTGGAGCGACGTCGACCCGGAGGGGACGCCGGAGCTGTGGGCTCTGGCGGAAGACGCCTCGATCGGCGCCGTGTCGGTCCGGGCCGCCCGCGGGACGACGTGCGTCCTCGACGGCTGGGCGACGCTCGGCGCCGGCAACCGCGCGCGGGTGCCGGGCCCGGACGACGGGCTGCCGCCGGTGCCGCTGCCGACCGTGCCCCTGCCCGAGGAGGAGGTCCCACCGGCGACCGCGGCTCCCGGGACCCAGACGCCGGCGCCCGAGCCGCAGCTGGACACCTCGCTGTCCTACTGCGGCCTCCAGGAGCGGGCCGCCAGCGTCGCCCTCGCCGACCCGCCGGCCACCGTGGCCCGCACGGCCGAGGACGCGGGCACCCGCCGCTTCGGCGCCGAGCCCGGCGCGCTGGCGCAGGCGGTGGGCTGCGCGACGGTGTCGGGCCGGGCGGCCACCCTCGCCGCGGCTGTGCCGGGCGTCGAGGTCACCCGGGCCGACGTGCTGCCGGCCGACCCCGCTGAGCTGGCCGGGGTCCTGGCCGGCTGCCCGCTCGCACTGGTCACGCTCAACCAGCTCACCGACGCCGGCGTGCCGGGCGTGGAGAAGACCGACGACGGCACCGATCCCGAACCGCGGGCGGCCGCGCTCCTGCGCATCGACCAGGCCGTCGGTCAGCTGCGCGCCGCGGCGTCGGCGAGACCGGGGGAGACCCTGCTGCTGCTGGCGGGGATCTCGGAGGTCAACGACGGCCGTCCGCAGCTGCACGTCGGGATGGCCGCGGGCCCCGGCTTCTCGGGATCGACCTGGCTGACGTCGGCCAGCACCGGGCGGGCGCCGTACGCCCAGCTCATCGACCTGGCCCCGACCGCCCTGCGCGCGCTGGAGCTCGAGCGGCCCTCGTCGATGAACGGCCAGCCGCTGCGCTCCGACGGCGAGCGCCCGGAGCTCGTGACCGCCGTCGAGCAGCTGCGCGACATGAACACCGCGGCCACCGTGCACCACCGCAACGTCGGCACGTTCTTCTGGATCCTGGTGGCGCTGTCGGCCGCCGTCGTGGCGCTGGGCATGGTCGTGCTCGGGGGGTGGCAGCGCCGCCCCGCCCCCGCCACGCCGGGCGCGTGGGCAGGCGGGCTGGTCCGGCTCCTCGCGCTCGTGGTCGCCGCCGTACCCGCGGCGACCTACCTCGCGGGCCTCGTCCCGTGGGAGCGGGCGTCGGCCCCGGTCCCGGCCCTGGTCGCGGCGGTCGTCGTCATGGACCTGGCTGTCGTGGCCGTCGCCCTCGCCGGGCCGTGGCGCCGCCGCCGCGTCGGGCCGCCGCTGGTCGTCCTCGCAGTCACGCTGGGCACGCTCCTGGTCGACGTGCTCACCGGGTCGACCCTGGAGCTCAACGCGCTGCTGGGGTACGACGCCATCGTCGCCGGCCGGTTCACCGGCTACGGCAACCTCAGCTTCGCCCTGCTGTCGGTGTGCGCGCTGCTGGTCACCGCGGCGGTGGCGGCCGCCGCGGGACGCCGGGCCGCGGCGGGCCGGGCCCGTGCGGTCACGGCGGGCACGGTCGTCGTCGTGGGGCTGGTCGTCGTCGCCGTCATCGGGGCGCCGTCGCTGGGCCGCGACTTCGGCGGCGTGCTCTCGGCGATGCCCGGCTTCCTCCTCCTCGCGATGCTGCTGGCCCGCGTGCGGGTGACCCTCGTGCGGTTCGCGGCGATCCTCGTCGTCGCCGTGCTGGCCGTCGCCACCGTCGCCGTCCTGGACTGGACCGGCCCGCCCGACGAGCGCAGCCACCTCGGCCGGTTCGTCGAGCAGGTGCTCACCGGCGAGGCGTGGACGGTCGTCCGCCGCAAGGCCGAGGCGAACCTCGACATCCTGCTGGGCAGCCCGCTCGCGTGGATGCTGCCGGTCGCGCTCGTCGCCGCCGTCTGGCTGCTGCGGCCGGGCGGGCTGCTGCGCGGGGGTGCGGGGCTCCCGCCCGCCGACGCCGCCGTCCTGCGCGCCGGGCTGCTCGCCGGCGCCCTCAGCCTTACCCTGGGCGCCGCGGTGAACGACTCCGGGGTGGCGCTGCCCGCGACCGCCGCGGCGCTCCTGGTGCCGCTGCTGGTGTGGCTGGCCGCCGCGCGGGGGACCGAGGACACCGTTCCGGGGGAGAACGCGGGTGGCGCTCCGCACTCCGACCCGGTCGAGGACCCGGATCGTGTTACGGTCGTCTCCCGTGGATCGACCGTCGGGAACGCCTGAATCCCTCTCATCACGTGGCCTTCTGCACAACTCCCAGCCGACGAAGTTCCTCTTCGTCACCGGCGGCGTTGTGTCCTCGCTCGGCAAGGGCCTGACAGCGAGTTCGCTGGGCGCCCTGCTCTCCAGCCGCGGCCTCCGGGTCACGATGCAGAAGCTGGACCCCTACCTCAACGTCGACCCCGGGACGATGAACCCGTTCCAGCACGGTGAGGTCTTCGTCACCGAGGACGGCGCCGAGACCGACCTGGACGTCGGCCACTACGAGCGCTTCCTGGACATCGACCTCTCCGGCCGGGCCAACGTCACGACCGGCCAGGTCTACTCGGACGTGATCGCCAAGGAGCGGCGCGGCGAGTACCTCGGTGACACCGTGCAGGTCATCCCGCACATCACCAACGAGATCAAGTCGCGGATCATGGCCGGCGCCGAGAGCCACGAGCGCGTCGACGTCGTCATCACCGAGATCGGCGGCACGGTCGGCGACATCGAGTCCCTGCCCTTCCTCGAGGCCGCGCGCCAGGTGCGGCACGAGATCGGCCGCGACAACTGCTTCTTCCTGCACATCTCGCTGGTGCCCTACATCGCGCCGTCCGGCGAGCTGAAGACCAAGCCGACGCAGCACTCCGTGGCCGCGCTGCGCAGCATCGGCATCCAGCCCGACGCGCTGGTGTGCCGGTCCGACCGCGAGATCCCGACCGGGCTCAAGCGCAAGATCAGCCTGATGTGCGACGTCGACGCCGAGGGCGTCATCTCCTGCGCCGACGCGCCGTCGATCTACGACATCCCCAAGGTGCTGCACCGCGAGGGCCTCGACGCCTACGTCGTCCGCCGGCTCGGGCTGCCCTTCCGCGACGTCGACTGGACGGTGTGGGGCGACCTGCTCGACCGGGTGCACGCGCCCAAGGAGACCGTCACCATCGCGCTGGTCGGCAAGTACATCGACCTGCCCGACGCCTACCTCTCGGTCACCGAGGCCCTGCGCGCCGGCGGGTTCGCCCACCGCAGCCGGGTGCAGATCCGCTGGGTGCCCTCCGACGACTGCCAGACCCCCGAGGCGGCCGAGAAGGCGCTGGCCGGCGTCGACGGCGTCTGCGTCCCCGGGGGCTTCGGCGTCCGGGGCATCGAGGGCAAGCTCGGGGCGCTGCGGTACACCCGCACCAACGGCATCCCGACGCTGGGGCTGTGCCTCGGCCTGCAGTGCATGGTCATCGAGTACGCCCGGAACGTGTCGGGCCTCGAGAAGGCCAACTCGGCGGAGTTCGACCCGGAGACGCCGGACGCGGTCATCGCGACCATGGCCAGCCAGGTGGACGTCATCGCCGGTGAGCGCGACCTCGGCGGCACCATGCGACTGGGCAGCTACCCGGCCAGCCTGCAGAAGGGCTCGGTCGCGGCGGCCGCCTACGGGTCCACCGACATCACCGAGCGGCACCGGCACCGCTACGAGGTCGCCAACGCCTACCGCGACCGGCTGACCGAGGCCGGCCTGGTGTTCTCCGGCACCTCGCCCGACGGTCTGCTGGTCGAGTTCGCCGAGCTGCCGCGCGAGGCGCACCCGTTCTACGTCGGCACCCAGGCGCACCCGGAGCTCAAGAGCCGCCCGACCCGGCCGCACCCGCTGTTCGCCGCGTTCGTGCAGGCCGCGATCGACTACCAGGAGGCCGCGCGGCTCCCGGTGACGTTCGACGAGGCGGAGAAGGTCGGGATCTGATGGCGGCCGACGAGGCCGCGCACGAGTTCCGGGTGCTGAAGAGCGAGACCCTCTTCGACGGGCACGTCATCTCGCTGCGCCAGGACACCGTCGCCATGCCCGGCGGGGGCGACAGCGTGCGCGAGATCGTGACCCACCCCGGGGCCGTCGCCGTGGTCGCGCTCGACGACGAGGACCGCGTGGTCCTGCTGCGCCAGTACCGCCACCCCGTGGCCCGGCACCTGTGGGAGCTGCCCGCCGGTCTCCGGGACGCCGACGGCGAACCGCCGCTGCGCACCGCTCAGCGGGAGCTGGCCGAGGAGGTGGAGCTGGCGGCCGGCAGGTGGTCGCTGCTCGCCAGCGTCTACAACTCGCCGGGCTTCAGCGACGAGCTGGTGCACGTCTACCTCGCGGAGGACCTGTCCGCGGTGGCCCGGCCCGACGGCTTCGTCGTCGAGCACGAGGAGGCGGACATGACGGTCGAGCGGGTGCCGCTCGCCGACGCCGTCCAGCGGGTCTTCGACGGCGACATCCGCAACTCCTCGGCGGTCGTGGGGGTGCTGGCGGCGGCGCAGGTGCGCAGCGGCACGCCGCGGCTCCGGGCGGCCAACGAGGAGTAGACGAACGGCCACGCGGTCACTGTTCCGGCAGGCGCAGGCCCAGCCGGCCGAGCTCCAGCTCGGCGAGGGCGCGGATCGTGGCCGGGTCGCCCGCCTGCCAGGCGGATCCGGTGCCGGGCGGCAGCGCGGCCAGCCGGGGGAGCGGCGCGGTGGCCAGCGCCCGGGCAGCGAGCAGGTGCAGGTCGGGCGTCCCGGCGAGCAGCGTCCGGGCGGCGCCGGCCTCGCGGGCCCAGCGCAGCCGCCAGGGCAGCCAGCGCAGCAGCAGCCACCCGACCGGCAGGACGACGAGGACGACGGCGAGCACGGTCGACAGCGTGCCCACGGCGTCCTGGGCCGCCTGGCCGGCGCCGGAGACGGAGCCGCCCGCGTCGGACAGCGCGTCGAACGGGGCCGACAGCTCGTCGCCCACGAGGGGCACGTCCTCGGCGACACCCGCCGCCGACTCCATGTTCCCGGCGACCGAGCTGCCGAGGTCCTCGACCGCCTGGCCGGGCTCGGCCAGCACGAGCACCGCGCCGTGGACGACGCGCGCGACCAGCACCCAGAGCACGAGCCAGGCGAGCATGCCGAGGTCTGCGGCCACCTGGCGCGTGCGCTGGGCCGGGGCGGAGGCGTAGAGCTGCATCGCTGCATCCTGCGGCCGGAGGACCGGGGGCGGAAATCCGGCGGGTGCGGCGGTCCCGAGCCCCGCCCGTGCCTAGACTCCGCCCGAGGCGCACCCCGACCGGGTCGCCCAGGACGCGGGAAGGGACCCCGTCACCCTCGGGGGAGTGCCCGCCAACCACAGCAGGGAGTCGGAAGATGCGGGTCGGGGTTCCCCGAGAGGTCAAGAACCGCGAGTACCGGGTGGCGCTGACGCCGGCCGGCGTGACGGAGCTGGTCCGCGCCGGGCACGAGGTCCTCGTGGAGCGCGGCGCGGGCGAGGGGTCGTCGATCCCCGACGCGGACTTCACCGGGGCCGGTGCCCGCATCGTGGCCGAGGCCGACGACGTCTGGGCCGACGCCGACCTGCTGCTCAAGGTCAAGGAGCCGGTGGTCGAGGAGTACGGCCGGCTGCGCGCCGAGCAGACCCTCTTCACCTACCTGCACCTGGCGGCGTCCAAGGAGTGCACGGACGCGCTGGTCACCTCCGGCACGACCGCGATCGCCTACGAGACGGTGCAGCTGCCCGACCGGTCGCTGCCGCTGCTCGCGCCGATGAGCGAGGTCGCGGGCCGGCTCGCCCCGCAGGTGGGTGCCGCGACGCTGCTGCGCGCCAACGGCGGGCGCGGCGTGCTGCTCGGCGGGGTGCCCGGCGTCTACCCCTCGACCGTCGTCGTCCTGGGCGCCGGCGTGGCCGGGATGAACGCCGCCGCCATCGCGCTCGGCATGCAGGCCGAGGTGATCCTGCTCGACACGAACGTCGACCGGCTGCGCGCCGCCGACCGCATCTACCAGGGGCACCTGCAGACGGTCACCTCCAACACCTACGAGGTGGAGCGGGCGGTGCTCGGCGCCGACCTGGTCATCGGGGCCGTGCTGGTGGCCGGCGCGAAGGCGCCGATGCTGGTCAGCGACGACCTGGTGAGCCGGATGAAGCCGGGCAGCGTGCTGG
>DASQTE010000236.1:0-5515 GCA_035642035.1 Blastococcus sp. | reverse complement strand
ACTTCGCGACCGACGACGCCGCCGCGACGGCGGCCCGCATCCGCGAGGCCGGCGGCACCGTCGTGGTCGAACCGATGGAGGTCGGGCCGATGGGCACGATGGTCATCGCCCTGGACCCGCAGGGGAACCCGTTCGGGCTCTGGCAGGCCGGCATGCACACCGGCTACCAGATCCACAACGAGCCCGGCGCCCTGGCCTGGACCGAGGCGATGGTCGACGACACCGCCGCGGCGAAGGAGTTCTACACCGCCGTCTTCGGCTTCACCTTCGACCAGATGGACGCCGAGACGGCCGGCGAGGGCGCGGACTACGCGACGTTCGGCACCGGCGGGAATCCGCTGGGCGGGCTGGGTGCTTCCGACCCGAGCATGCCCAAGGGCTGGCTGGCCTGCTTCGCGGTCGCGTCCACCGACGACGCCGTGCGCGCCGTCGAGGCCAAGGGCGGCAAGGTGACGATGCCGCCGGAGGACACCCCGTTCGGGCGCTTCGCCATCGTCGAGGACCCGTGGGGAGCGGCGTTCGAGCTCCTCCAGGACACGACGACGAGCTGAGCCCGCTCAGCCCCTGAACTGGCCGTAGGCGTGGTCCGGGCGGAAGCGGACGACGAGCCGCCGGTCCCGGACCATCGCCACGCGGTAGGCGTCCCAGTCGTCGTGCTCGCCGGACACGCCGCGGTAGTAGGTGATCAGCTCCTCGACCGTGGCGTCGTGCGGGTCGGCGGCGACCGGGGTGAGCTCGGCGGTGCCCTCGACGGCGACCCAGGTCCAGAAGTCCCTCGACGCGACGTGCAGCGTCACGCGGGGGTCGCGCTCGAGGTTGCGGGTCTTGGCGCGGTCGGCGGTCACCGAGACGCGCACCAGGCCCTCGGCCTCGTCGTAGGCGTAGCCGACGTTGGACAGCTGCGGCCGCCCGTCGCGCTTGACTGTGGCCAGCACGCCCCAGCGGTGCTCCGCGACGAACCCGAGCATCCGCGGGTCGGGTGAAGAGGACGTCATGCGGTCATGCTGCGGTGCGTCATGGCCTAGCGCACGCGGCCGCGGGCCTTGAGCGGCATCGCGGGGAGCGAGGGGGCGGGCAGCCGGTCGCCGTCGTAGCCGACCACGACGCCGAAGCGGTCGTCCTCGGCGTTCCAGAGCTCCGCGTACTCCGCGATCTCCTCGCCCGACCGGCCGACGAAGTTCCACCACATGACCAGCTGCTCCTCGAACGGTTCCCCGCCGAGCAGCAGCAGGCTCGCCGCCTCGTCGGCCTGCAGCCGGACGGTCCGCCGGCCGGTGCCCAGGTAGAGCATCGAGCCGTGCCCCAGGGGGGCGCCCTCGACGGTCGCCGAACCGCCGGCGGCCAGCACCGCGTACTCGAAGTCCGGTTCCAGCGGCAGCTCGACGTCCGCACCGGGGGTCAGCTTCAGGTCGGCACCCATGAGCGGGCTGTAGGCGGTGCCCGGGGAGGTCGCGTCGGCGACCGAGCCCATGAGCACCGTCGTCGTCAGCCCGTCGGAGGTGAAGCCGGGCAGCGTCGCGTGGTGCTCGAACTGCGGTGCCACCTCGCGGTGCGCGTCCGGCAGCGCGACCCACAGCTGAGCGCCGTGCAGGAAGCGGGGGTGCACGGCCGGCGACTGCTCGGAGTGCGCGATGCCGTGCCCCGCCGTCATGAGCGCCAGCTGGCCGGGGCCGAACACCACGTCGCTGCCGACCGAGTCCCGGTGGTGCACCTCGCCCTCGAGCAGCCAGGAGACCGTCTGCAACCCGGTGTGCGGGTGCGGGGCCACCTGCATGCCGGACGAGGAGGCGACGTCGTCGGGGCCGTAGTGGTCGACGAACGCCCACGCGCCGACCATCCGCCTGCCCAGCGTGGGCAGCAGCCGCCGGACGTGGGTGCTCTCGCCCAGCAGCACCTCCTTGCCGGGCAGCAGGTCCAGCGCCGGCCCGGCCGGGGTCCCCTCGAGGCCGCCCATCTCGCGGGCGGGTGGGCGGCGGTCGAGGTTGCTCATCGCGGTCCTCCGGGACGGATCGACGTCAGGCGCGGGGAGTCGGCGGCGTCGTCTGCCCAGTCTCACCCCGGACCCCGCCGTGCGGTACGTCGCGACGGCCGTAGGCGGCGGGGATCGAGCCGAGCCGGCCGGCCTGGAAGTCGGTGAAGGCGTCCATGACCTCCTGGCGGCTGTTCATCACGAACGGCCCGTACATGGCGATCGGCTCGCGGATCGGCGCGCCACCGAGGATGACGACGTCGAGCGCCGGGGTGCGCGACTCCTGGTGGACGGCGCCGTTGATCGTCACCGTGTCGCCCGGGCCCAGGACGGCGAGCTGCCCGGTGCGGACCGGTGCGCCGTCGATGCCGACCGATCCGGCGCCGGAGAGGACGTAGACCAGCGCGTTGAAGTCGGGACGCCACGGCAGGTCGAGGGTGGCCCCGGGGGAGACGGTCGCGTGGACCATCGCCATGGGCGTGTAGGTCGAGCCCGGGCCGGTCCGCCCGGCGACGTCGCCGGCGATGACGCGGAGGAAGGCGCCCGCGTCGGGGCTGGCCAGCAGCACCGACTCGTCGGCGCGCAGGTCCTGGTAGCGCGGCTCGACCCACTTCTGGGCCCGCGGCAGGTTCACCCACAGCTGCAGGCCGTGGAACAGGCCGCCGCTGACCACCAGGTGCTCCGGCGGGCGCTCGATGTGCAGGACGCCGCCGCCGGCGGTCATCCACTGGGTGTCGCCGTTGCTGATCGTGCCGCCGCCCCCGTGGGAGTCGGCGTGCTCGAAGGTGCCGTCGATGATGTAGGTGACGGTCTCGAAGCCGCGGTGCGGGTGCCAGCTGGTGCCCTTGGGCTCACCCGGCGCGTACTCGACCTCGCCCATCTGGTCCATGTGGATGAACGGGTCGAGGTCGCGGAGGTCGACGCCGGCGAAGGCGCGGCGGACCGGGAACCCCTCGCCCTCGAAGCCCGACGGCGCCGTGGTGACCGAACGGGTGCGGCGGCGGACGGTCCCCGGAGCGGGTACCGGGACGCGGGCCAGGGTGGTGGTGTCCTCGACGGTCACGGCAGGCATGCCGGCCTCCTCGGTTGAGTGTTCAACTAGTGGCACCGTAACCCCGGCGAGGCCGGATGTCTTCCCCCTCCGCGACGGCGCGGGTTTGCGCCTCCCGGGGGCGGGGGCAGGGGTCGACGCATGGAGCCCGAGTCGACCTCCGGCGGCCGGCTCGGGTGCCCGAAGCGGATGGTCTTCGGCCCGTGCGGCGGCGTCCGGGAGGACGAGCGGTGCGAAGTGGCCGAGCACCGGTGCGTCTTCGTGGGCCGGCCGCTGGTCCGATGGCCCGGCGGGCCGGTGCCCGTTCCCGCGCCGCCCGCAGACAGCCTGCTGGGCCGCGCCGCCGTCGGTCCCGTCGTGCTCACCGATCTCTCCGTGACCCCGTTCGACCCCGCATCGGTCCGCCGGGTGGTCGGGGTCCTGGCGCCGGTCTCGGACGGGCTGCTCGTCGGCGAGCACGCCAACCGGCCGGACTTCCCGCCCACGATGTTCGCGTCGGAGGTGCGGGCGGCCGGCGGTCGGGTCTGGACGACGCTGGCCTGCCGGGACCGCAACCGCGTGGTGCTCGAGCAGGAGCTCGCCGGCCTGGCCGCCGTCGGGGTCGACGGGGTCCTCTGCGTGACCGGTGACGGCCGCGGGGTCAGCGTCCGGCCCGGCGTCAGCCAGGTGTTCGACCTCGACGGCGTGCGGCTGGCCGCCCTGGCCGCCGAGCGCGGCCTGCAGGTCGCCGTCCCCGAGTCGCCGGAGGCGCCACCGGTGGATCTGCGCCCGGCGCGCGTGGCCGAGAAGCAGCGGGCCGGCGCTCGGCTCTGCGTCCTCAACCACGTGAGCACCCCGGCGCGGGTGGCCGCCTTCGTCGCCGCGGCCCGGGACGCGGGCGCGACGCTCCCGTTCGTCGCGGGCGTCGCCGTCTACACCGACGAGCGCTCGGCGCGGGTGCTGCAGCGCTTCCCCGGGCTGCACCTGGACGACGACGTCGTCGAGCGGGTGCTCGCGGCGCCGGACCCGCGCGAGGCGGGCGTCGAGGCGGCGGTCGACGAGGCGCGGGCGCTGCTGGCGGTCCCCGGCGTGGTGGGGATCAACCTGTCCGGGCTGGGATCGGCGCGCGGCGAGGACGACGGCGCGCAGATCAAGGCCGAGGTGGCCCGACGGCTGAGGGGACCCGCGTGAGCGAGCTCGAGAGCGAGGCGATGGAGGCGGAGTTCGGCACCGTCGCCGGCTGGACCGAGGAGGCGGTGCGTGCGCTCGGCCCGGAGCACGCGATCCCGGCGGGGTGCCGGGGGAGCGGGAGCGAGGGAGCGCTGCGCTGGCTGGCCGACCGGCTCGACCTGCGTCCGGGCGCCCGGCTGCTCGACGACGGCGCCGGCGTGGGCGGTCCCGCGGGCTGGCTCGCCGCCGAGCGCGGGGTGCGACCGGTCTGCGCCGAGCCGATGCCGGCCGCGGTGCGCGCCGGCCGCCGGCTGTTCGGCCTGCCGTCGGTGGTCGCGGTGTCGCAGCAGCTGCCGTTCGCCGACGGGTCGTTCGACGCCGCGTGGTGCCTCGGCGTCCTCTGCACGACGTCGGACAAGGCCGGGCTGCTGGCCGAGCTGCGCCGCGTGCTCCTCCCGGGCGCCCGGCTCGGGCTGCTCGTCTTCGCCGCGGACGGCCCGCTGACCTCGCCCGCGCCCGAGGGCAACGAGTTCCCGTCCGAGGCGGAGACCCGGCGGCTGCTCGCCGACGCCGGGTTCGCGCTGGCCGAGTCGGCCGAGGCGGACCTCGGCGACAGCCCGGCGGAGTGGACGCGTCGCGCCGACGCCGTCGACGCGGAGATCGAGCGGCGCCACGGCGGCGACCCGGCGTTCGTCCAGGCGCGGGAGCAGTCGGGCAGGGTGGGCCGGCTGCTCTCGGACGGGGCATTGCGGCCCTGGCTGGGCATCGCCGTTGCCCGCTGACCACGGCGTCCCCCGGGCTCGAAACGCGCGGGACACACGTCGTCACTAGGTTCGTCGCCATGGCGGACCTCTTCGACGGCTACTCCCTCGGGGAGCAGTGGGACGAGATGTTCGGCGGGGTCTCCGAGCCGCGGGCGGCGTACGCCGGCCTCTACGCGTCGCTGCAGCCCATGGCCGGCGACGAACTCGCGGCCCGCGCCGACGTGCTCTCCCAGACCTACCGCGACGCGGGCGTCACCTTCGCCCACGCCGGCGAGGAGCAGCCATTCCCGCTCGACATCGTGCCGCGGGTCATCGGCTCGGAGGAGTGGGCGGTCATCGAACGCGGGGTGGCCCAGCGGGTGCACGCGCTCGAGGCGTTCCTCGCCGACGTCTACGGCAGCGGCCAAGTGTTCACCGACCGGGTCGTGCCGCGCACCGTCGTCACCACCAGCGCGCACTTCCACCGCCAGGCGCACGGGCTGGTGCCGCCCAACGGGGTGCGGGTGCACGTCAGCGGCATCGACCTGGTGCGCGACGAGGCCGGCGACTTCCGGGTGCTGGAGGACAACCTCCGCTCGCCCT
>DASQTE010000235.1:0-6261 GCA_035642035.1 Blastococcus sp. | reverse complement strand
CTCGACGCCGCCGACCGGCTCGAGCCGCAGCCGCCCGCCGGTCGGGCGCCCCGCCGCCGGTGGCTGGCGGCCAGCGCGACGCTGCCGCCGGAGCGGCGGTCGGTGGTCCTCGAGGTGATCACCCGGATCCTCTTCCACACGATCCTGGTGTTCTCCCTCTACCTGCTCTTCTCCGGGCACAACGAGCCCGGCGGCGGCTTCGCCGGCGGTCTCGTGGCCGGCCTGGCGCTGGTGCTCCGCTACCTCGCCGGCGGGCGCTACGAGCTGGGCGAGGCCGCACCGGTCGACCCGGGGCTGCTGCTCGGCGCCGGGCTGCTGTTCGCCGGCGGCACCGGCGTCGCCGGGCTGCTGCTGGGTGCCGAGGTGCTGCAGACGGCGATCCTCGAGACCACGCTGCCCGTCCTCGGCGACGTCAAGCTCGTGACCTCGCTCTTCTTCGACATGGGGGTCTACCTGATCGTGGTCGGCCTGGTGCTCGACATCCTGCGCAGCCTCGGCGCGGAGCTGGACCGCCAGGAGGACGAGGACGACCCGATCGAGGCCGAGCCCGGAGAGGTGATCGTCCGATGACCCCCACCGTCGTCCTGCCGGTGATCATCGGCGGCCTGTACGCCGCCGGCGTCTACCTGCTGCTGGACCGCAGCCTCACCCGCGTCCTCGTCGGCTTCCTGCTCCTGGGCAACGCCACGAACCTGCTGCTGCTGTCCTCGGCCGGGCCCGGTGGGCTGCCGCCGATCCTGGGCGTCTCCGAGGCCGACGAGATGAGCGACCCGCTGCCCCAGGCCCTGATCCTCACCGCGATCGTCATCACGTTCGGCGTCGCCGCGTTCGTGCTGGCGATGATCCACCGCTCGTGGGCGCTGGCCCGCAACGAGGCGGTGGCCAACGACGAGGAGGACCGCCGCGTCGCCGGCCGGCACGACACCGACGCCGACGAGCTCGACCCCGACGAGCTGGCCCCGGAGGACCGGCCAGCCGGGCACGCCGACAGCCTCACCCGCCACCGGCGGACCGAGGCCGTGGCCGACGACGTCGACCTGCCGCTGACCGAGGTGCGCCCGTGATCTCCGTCCTCGCGCCCCTGCCGGTGCTGCTGCCGCTGCTCGGCGCGGCCTGCAACCTGCTGGTCGGCCGGCACCCGCGCACCCAGCGGGCGGTGAGCCTCGTCGTCCTCACCGCCGTCCTCGCCGTCTCGGTGGCGCTGCTGCTGCAGGCCGACGAGTCGGGGGCGACCGCGGTGTCCGTCGGCGGCTGGCCGGTCCCGCTGGGCATCGTGCTGGTCGTCGACCGGCTGTCCGCGCTGATGCTCGTGGTCGCCTCGACGGTGGCCCTGGGCGTGCTGGTCTTCGCCGTCGGGCAGGGCTCGGCCGACGGGTCGGAGGAGACGCCGCTGTCGATCTTCCACCCGACCTTCCTGGTGCTGATCGCCGGCGTGAGCAACGCGTTCCTCGCCGGCGACCTGTTCAACCTCTACGTCGGCTTCGAGATCCTGCTCATGGCCAGCTACGTGCTGCTCACCCTCGGCGGCTCCGCGCCGCGCGTCCGGGCCGGCGTCACCTACGTGGTCGTGAGCCTGACCAGCTCGCTGATCTTCCTGGCGGCGATCGGGCTGATCTACGCCTCGACCGGGACCGTCACGATGGCGCAGCTCGCGATCCGGCTCGGCGAGCTGCCCGAGGGCACCCAGCTGCTGCTGCAGTCGATGCTGCTGATCGCGTTCTGCATCAAGGCGGCGGTGTTCCCGCTGTCGGCGTGGCTGCCCGACAGCTACCCGACGGCCCCGGCACCGGTGACGGCGGTGTTCGCCGGCCTGCTCACCAAGGTGGGCGTCTACGCGATCATCCGCACCCAGACCCTGCTGTTCCCGTCCGGCGCGCTCGACGACCTGCTGATGTGGGCGGGCCTGGCGACGATGGTGATGGGCATCCTGGGCGCGGTGGCGCAGACCGACATCCGCCGGATGCTGTCGTTCACCCTGGTCAGCCACATCGGCTACATGATCTTCGGCATCGCCCTGGGGACGGCGGCGGGCCTGGCAGGTGCGATCTTCTACGTCGCCCA
Source organism: Blastococcus sp. (assembly GCA_035642035.1). Taxonomy (GTDB): domain Bacteria; phylum Actinomycetota; class Actinomycetes; order Mycobacteriales; family Geodermatophilaceae; genus Blastococcus_B. The sequence goes on along the minus strand of DASQTE010000235.1, from coordinate 4,200 downwards.
CCACATCGCCATCCAGACCACGCTCTTCCTCGTCGCCGGCCTGGTCGAGCGCCAGGGCGGGTCGACGTCGGTGAACCGGCTCGGCGGCCTGGCCACGCGCTCGCCGCTGCTGGCGGTGCTGTTCTTCGTGCCGGCGATGAACCTGGCCGGGATTCCGCCGCTGTCGGGCTTCATCGGCAAGCTGGGCCTGCTCGAGGCCGGCGTCGCCGACGGCAGCCCGCTGGCGCTCACCCTGGTCGCCGGCGGGGTCGTCACCAGCCTGCTGACGCTGCTCGCCGTCGCCCGCGTGTGGACGCGCGCGTTCTGGCGGCCGCCCACGCAGGAGCCGGCGGCCGACACCGCCGCGGCGGCGGCCAGCGACGCCGGACCGTCGGCGGGGGAGCCCGCGCTGGTCGGTGCCGGCGCCCCGTCGGGCGACGGGCAGCCGACCCAGCGGCAGGCCGCCTGGCGCGCCGCGTGGGAGCGGCACGAGCAGGTCGCGACCGCGGGGACGGGTGGCTCGGCTCCCCGCGCGGCCGGGGTCCGGGCGCGGCGACCGCTGCCGCGGGTGATGGCCGCGGCCACCGGCGCGATGGTGGTGGTGACCGTCGGGCTGACCTTCGTCGCCGGCCCGCTGTACGGGTACACCGACCGGGCCGCACGGGACGTCCTGGAGCGCACGCCCTACATCGACGCGGTGTTCGGCGACCCGGTGCCGGCGGAGGAGGGCGAGTGAACGTCGAGGCTCCCGGCACCCGGCTGCGGCACCAGCTGCCGCTGCTGGTCTGGCTCGTCGTCGTCTGGATCCTGCTGTGGGGCACCTGGTCCTGGGCCAACGTGCTGTCGGGCGCCGCGGTGGCGCTGGTCGTCATGCTGGTGCTCCCGCTGCCGCCGGTCGTGGGCGGCGCGCGGGTGCGCCCGCTCCCGCTGATCCGGTTCGTCGGGCACTTCCTGGTGGACCTCGCGGTGTCGGGCGCCCAGGTCGCGTGGCGGGCGATCGGGCCGAGCGGGGTGCAGCAGGGCGCCATCGTCCGCGTCGAGCTGCGCGCCGACTCCGACCTGCTGCTCACCGCCGTCTCCGAGACCGTCTCGCTCGTGCCCGGATCGCTGGTGCTCGACCTCGACCGCGAGCAGCGGCTCATCTCGGTGCACCTGCTGCACGTCGCCGACCTCGCCGACGTCGAGCGGCAGAAGGCCGATGTCCTGGCCACCGAGGACCGGATCGTGCGCGCCTTCGGCACCGCCGACGACATCGAGGCGCTGGAGCGCTCCGTCCGACGGAGGACGACGCCGTGACCGTCGTCGAGGTCGTCGCCCACGCCCTGCTCGGCGGCGGGGCGCTGCTGGCGCTGTTCCGCCTGGCCCGGGGCCCGTCGCTGCTGGACCGGGTGGTCGCCAACGACACGCTCCTGGTGATCATCTCGGCGAGCCTGGCCGTGCACGCCGCGCTGCAGCGCGACCCGACCGTCGTCCCCGTGCTGGTGGTCGTCTCCCTGCTGGCGTTCGTGGGCTCGGTGTCGATCGCCCGCTACGTCGGCGGCATGCTCCTGCAGTCGGAGACCGGGGACGGGCGGGACGTCGGCCTGCCGGAGGCGGCGGAGGAACGGGAGTCGAGGCGATGAGCGGGCTGCTGGACGTGGTCGCGTACGCCTGCCTGCTGGCCGGCGCGTTCCTCTGCCTGACCGCGGGCATCGGGCTGGTGCGCTTCCCCGACGTGCTGTCGCGGATGCACGCCGGCACCAAGCCGCAGGTGCTCGGCGTCCTGCTGGTCATGGTGGGCGGCGCGATCCGCCTGCAGGGCATGGCGGCGGCCTGGATGCTGCTGCTGGTCGCGGCCTTCCAGCTGCTCACCGCGCCGGTCAGCGCGCACATGATCAGCCGGGTGGCGTACCGCCGCCGGCACGTGCGCCGCGACCTCCTGCTGGTCGACGAGCTGCGCGAGGCCGAGGGCCGCGACAGCGTCTACCAGGGCGACGAGCCGGCGGACGCCCCGCCGGAGCACCCCGCGCAGGCCCTGGCGGAGAGCCGGCGCGAGGACCGCTCCGTCGACGAGGGCCCTCACGCCAGCTGACCGAGCCAGAAGGGCAGGCCCTGGTCGTCGCGGCAGAGCGCCGACAGGCCGTAGGACTGCCGCTCGATCTCGCCCGACTGGCCCCCGGCGGTGCGGACGGCGGCGACCGCGACCTCGATGTCGTCGACGGCGTACATCGGCACCACGCCGGTGTCGTCGTGCTGACCGCCGTGCAGCCCGATCATGGGCGTCGGCCCCTCGATCTGCCATCCGTCTGGCACGCGACCGGGGACGGCGGTCCAGCCCAGGACGGCGCCGTAGAAGTCCAGCGCCCGGCGGCCGTCGGGCACGTTCAGGGTCAGGTAGACCGCGTCGCCGGGCTTCTGCCCGGGACCGGAGGCGGCGGAGGCGGTCTGCAGCATCCAGCGGTGGCCGTAGGGGTCGATGAGCCGTCCGCCGCGGCCGTAGGGCTCGTCGGTGGCGGGGCGCTCGACGGTCGCCCCGGCCGCCTCGGCGCGGGCCATGGCGGCGTCCACGTCGGGGACGGCGAGGTGCAGCGACACCGGCGGCTTCCCGTCGCCCGGCCCCTCGAGGCCGTACTCCGGGTAGGGGTCGGCGAGGTAGAGGGTCGCGCCGGCGATCTCGAGCTCGGCGTGGCCGATGCGGTCGCCGTCGAGGTAGGGGTCGCCGACGGTGTGCGCGCCGAACGCCTCGGCGTACCAGCTGATCGCGGCGCGGGCGTCGCGGACGACCAGGTAGGGCGTGAGTGCGGACATCGGGGAGCTCCTCGGTGGGGTGGTGGGGTGGGTGGCCAGCAGAGCGGTTGGGGGACGTGCGGGCTGCTGCAGGAGGGCGCGACGCAGCCGCTCGCGGAGCGCGGCGGCGAAGGCCGGGTCGGGATCGGTCGGGGTCGTCGGGCGGGCCAGGGACCGGAAGGGCTGTTCGGGATCGGTCACAGGGCACCTCCCGCTTGCTCGGTGGACTCGTACGTGCGGCGGAACGCGGTGCGGGCACGGACCAGCAGCGCCTCGGTGGCGTGCAGCGTGCGGCCGAGGAGGGCGGCGACCCGGGGCACCGGGAGGTCGTCGAGGTAGCGCAGCGTCAGGGCGGCCCGGTGCGCGGGGGACAGCTGCTCGAGCACGTGCTGCGCGCGCAGGCTGTCGAGTTCCTCGTCCCACGGGTCCTCGGTGTGCGGGTCGCCACCGTCGAGCAGCCGCAGGCCGCGTTGCTCGCGTTCGAGCCGGCGCCAGTGGTCGACGAGCTTGTGCCGGGCGGTGCCGATCAGCCAGGGCACGGTGGTGGGGCCGCCGCCGTCGGTCTCCGCGCCGACGGCGGCGAGAAAGGTCTCCGCGGTGAGGTCCTCGGCGAGCGCGCGCTGGCCGCAGCGGGCGAGCAGGTAGCCGTAGACCTCGGGCAGGGCGCGGTCGTAGAGCGACAGCAGCCCGGGATCGGGCGGTGGTCCCACCGCGCGCGATCCCGGGCTGCCCATGTCCCTCCGTCGTCCGGCGTTCGTGTTCTCCGACGCCCGGACGACGAGATTCTTACCGCTGCGCCCGGTTCACCGCCGAGACGACGGCGCGCAGCGAGGCGCTGACGATGTTCGGGTCGATGCCCACGCCCCAGAGGACGCGGTCGCCGACGGCGCACTCGACGTACGCGGCGGCCTTGGCGTCGCCGCCGGAGGACAGCGCGTGCTCGGCATAGTCGAGCACCCGGACGTCGACGTCGAGGCTGCGCAGCGCGTCGACGAACGCGGCGATGGGGCCGTTGCCCCGCCCCTCGATCGTCACCGGGACGCCGTTGTCGGTGACCTCGACGACCATCTCGTCGACCTGGTCGCCGTGCGCCTGGTGCCGGTGGCCGGTGAGGGCGAACCGGCCCCAGGGCGCCGCCGAGTCGGGCAGGTACTCGCTGCTGAAGGCGGCCCACATCTGCTGGGCGGTCACCTCGCCGCCCTCGTCGTCGGTGTGCTGCTGGATGACGGCGCTGAACTCGATCTGCAGCCGGCGCGGGAGGTCCAGTTGGTTCTCGGTCTTCATGATGTAGGCGACGCCGCCCTTGCCGGACTGGCTGTTCACCCGGATCACGGCCTCGTAGCTGCGCCCGACGTCCTTGGGGTCGATCGGCAGGTAGGGGACCGCCCACGGGATCTCATCGACGGTCTTCCCGGCGGCCTCGGCGTCGGATCGCATCACCGCGAAGCCCTTGTT
>DASQTE010000234.1:0-7013 GCA_035642035.1 Blastococcus sp. | reverse complement strand
CATCAGGGAGTAGCGGTCGATGTCCCGGCCGAACTGGTCACACTCTGCGTGCTGACGGCCCTCGTACTCCAGGGCCACCTTCCAGCGCGAGTAGCCCAGGTCGGCGTGCACGACCTCTCGTCCGGACGGGTCGAGGATGGGCACCTGCAGTTCGGGCGCCGGGAGGTCGCTGACGAGAAGCCAGTAGCGAAGGGTGCTCTCGGGGTGCGAGCCGGCGGCAGCGGAGAGATGCGGGGCCCACTGACGTGCCCGGACGACGCCCCGTACGCCGCCCGCCCGCGCCAGCCGCCGTCCGAGTGCCTCGTGGTCGAGATGCCCGCCGCGCAGCAGGGCGTCACCCAGAGCCAGGAGCTCGGCCGGGGACAGCACGGCCGCCATGTCGAGAAAGGTCCGCGCACCCGAGGTGACCCGGAGCCCGTCGACCTCCGTGACGTCGCCGTCGGCCAGCGATCGGACGTGCACCGTGATCCCCGACCGCTGGGGGACCACACGCCGCGGGGACACCACGACGTGGACAGGGGACGGGGCGGCTCCGGCATCGAGGAGCGCCACGGCAGTGCCCAGGCCGAAAGCGGCGTCCCGGGGAAGCACCTGCGCCCACGCCCGGCACCTGGCCCGGAGATCGAGCTCGGCGGAGCGCGAGACGTACAGGCCACGGGCGATCCGGATGCCGTCGATGCGGATCTGGCTCCGGGTGACGCCGCCGGCCCGGGCGGTCGACCAGGTGTAGGTCTCGTCGAGGGGGATGCCGTCCATCGGGGGAACGTCACCGATGGACCAGGCGTCGGTCGGCCGTCACGTGCATCTGTGGACGGGCGCACCGCCTGTGCATCACGCCGGGTGGGAGTTGATCATCGTCCGCGGGTCGGCCGCGACGGCGTGTCCCCCCGTGTCTCCGTCCTGCCGCCGATGATCAACCGCTGAGCCGGTCAGACTGGCGCGGTGGACGACGACCTGACCGCTCTCCGTGCCGGCTGCGACCGCGCGCTCAACGGCCACGGGCCGACGATCGCGGCCGACCTGCTGGCGACGATCCCGCCCGACACGGCCGTCGACCGCTACGGCGACGGCGGCGTGGTCGCCGGGCTGGAGGCGGAGGTCGCCGGGCTGCTGGGGCACCCGGCCGCGGTGTACCTGCCCACCGGCGTCATGGCGCAGCAGTCCGTGCTGCGGGTGCACGCCGACCGGCGGGGCCGCCACACCGTCGTCTACCACCCGATGAGCCACCTGGAGCGGCACGAGGACCGCGCTGCTCAGCGGCTGCACGGGCTGGTCGGGCGCCCGGCCGGCGACCAGCACCGGCTGCTCCTGCGGGCCGACCTCGACGCCGTCGCCGAGCAGCCGGCCGCACTGCTCGTCGAGCTGCCGCAGCGCGACCTCGGCGGTCAGCTCCCCGCCTGGGACGACCTCGTGGCGCAGGTGGCCTGGGCCCGCGAGCGCGGCGCGGCCGCCCACCTCGACGGCGCCCGCCTCTGGGAGGCGACGGCCGGCTACGGGCGCTCCCCCGCGGAGATCGCCGGCCTGTTCGACACCGCCTACGTCAGCTTCTACAAGGGCATCGGCGCGCTCGCGGGGTGCTGCCTGGCCGGGCCGGAGGACGTCGTCGCCGAGGTGCGCGCGTGGCGGAGCCGGATGGGCGGCACCCTCTTCGGGCTCTGGCCGGGGGCGGCCTCGGCGCTGAGCTGCCTGCGCCGGCGGCTTCCGCTGATGCCTGCCTACCTCGAGCGCGCACGGGAGATCGCGGACGCGGTGCGCGACCTGCCCGGGGTGGTCGTCGTCCCCGATCCGCCGCAGACGCCGATGCTGCACCTGCTGCTGCGCACCGGCGCGGAGGAGCTCCGGTCGGCGGTCCGCGCCCTGGCGGAGGACGGGCTGTGGACGTGGGAGCGCTGGATGACGACCGGCGACCCCGGGGTGCAGCGGGTGGAGCTGTGGGTCGGCGACGCCACGATGGCACTGCCGACCTCCGGGATCCGCGACGCGATCGCCACGCTGGCCGGCTGACGCCCGGGCCGGTGTGCAGGTCAGCCCGGCGACGGCCTACGATCGGGACGGCTCACGAGAGGCAGCGACAAGCACCTGGCTGGCTGCCCGGCAACCTCTACTCCGTCTGAGGTGCTCCAGGGGAAGAGCCGGCTGGGCGGCGTCCGCCGTCCGGCAAGGACGGAGTCCTCGCGCGCCGCGGGCTCTCCGCGAGCGAAGAGGAGACGGCGCATGACCGACCCCGCAGCCTGGAGCTTCGAGACCCGGCAGATCCACGCCGGCACGAGCCCCGACCCTACGACCGGCGCCCGCGCGCTGCCGATCTACGCGACCACCGCCTACCAGTTCCGCGACAGCCAGCACGCCGCGGACCTCTTCGCGCTGGCCGAGATGGGCAACATCTACACGCGGATCATGAATCCCACGCAGGACGCGCTCGAGCAGCGCGTGGCCTCGCTGGAGGGTGGCGTCGCGGCGCTGGCCGTCGCGAGCGGCCAGTCCGCCACGACGCTGGCCCTGCTCAACATCGCCGAGTCCGGTGACCACGTCGTCGCCTCCGCCTCGCTGTACGGCGGCACCTACAACCTGCTGCACCACTCGCTGCCCAAGCTCGGGGTCACGGTCTCCTTCGTCGAGGACCCGGACGACCCCGAGGCGTGGCAGGCGCTGGTGCAGGACAACACCAAGGCCTTCTTCGGCGAGACCATCGGCAACCCGAAGGGCGACATCCTCGACATCGAGACCGTCGCGGGCGTCGCGCACCGCAACGGCGTGCCGCTGATCGTCGACAACACCATCGCCACGCCGTTCCTCATCCGGCCGTTCGAGTTCGGCGCGGACGTCGTCGTCCACTCGGCCACCAAGTACCTGGGCGGCCACGGCACGGCGATCGCCGGCCTGATCGTCGACGGCGGGACGTTCGACTGGGGCAGCGGGAAGTTCCCCGGCTTCACCACGCCGGACCCGACGTACCACGGCGTGGTCTACAAGGACCTCGGTGCGCCGGCCTACGCGCTCAAGGCGCGCGTGCAGCTGCTGCGCGACCTCGGCCCGGCCATCTCCCCGTTCAACGCGTTCCTCGTGGTGCAGGGCATCGAGACGCTGTCGCTGCGCATGGAGCGGCACATCGAGAACACGCTGCGGGTGGCGACGTTCCTCGAGGCGCACGACTCGGTGGACCGCGTGAACTACCCGACCCTGGAGTCCTCGCCCTGGCACGCGGCGCAGCAGAAGTACGCGCCCAAGGGCGCCGGTGCGGTGCTGACCTTCGAGCTGCACGGTGGCCGCGAGGCGGGGCAGAGGTTCGTCGAGGCCCTCGAGCTGCACAGCCACGTGGCCAACATCGGCGACGTCCGCAGCCTGGTCATCCACCCGGCGTCGACGACGCACTCGCAGCTCACCGCCGAGGAGCAGCTCACCACCGGCGTCACGCCGGGCCTGGTGCGGCTGGCCGTCGGCCTGGAGGGCATCGAGGACATCCTGGCCGACCTCGAGGCCGGGTTCCGCGCCGCCAAGACCGCCTGACATGGGCGGATGGGTCGAGGGGGACCCGGTCGGCGACCGGGTCTTCCTCGACCTGCCCGGGATCGCCCTGGACCGGGGCGGTGTGCTGCCGTCGGTCCGCGTGGCCTACGAGACGTGGGGGACGCTCGCGGCCGGCGGCGGGAACGCCGTGCTGGTCGAGCACGCGCTCACCGGCGACAGCCACGTCGTCGGGCCGGCCGGGCCGGGCCATCCCACGGCCGGCTGGTGGGACGGGCTGATCGGGCCCGGCGCCCCGCTGGACACCGACCGATTCTTCGTCGTCTGCGCGAACGTCCTGGGCGGCTGCCAGGGGACGACCGGGCCGTCGTCGCCCGACCCGGACGGCGTCCGGTGGGGATCGCGGTTCCCGGAGGTCACCGTCGGCGACCAGGTGCGGGTGGAGGCGGCGCTCGCCGACACGCTCGGCATCGACCGCTGGGCGTGCGTCGTCGGCGGCTCGATGGGCGGGATGCGCGCCCTGGAGTGGGCGGTGGCGACGCCGGAGCGGGTGGGCACGCTGTTCTTCCTGGCGTCGGGCGCGGTCGCCACGGCCGACCAGATCGGCACCCAGACCACCCAGCAGGCCGCGGTCCGCAGCGACCCCCGGTGGGCGGACGGCGACTACGACCCGGCCGACCCGCCGCTGGCCGGCCTGGGGATCGCCCGCCGGATCGCGCACCTCACCTACCGCAGCGCCTACGAGCTGGGCGAGCGGTTCGGCGGGCGGGTGCAGGAGGACGGCCGGTTCGCCGTCGCCAGCTACCTGGAGCACCACGCCGGCAAGCTCGGCCGCCGGTTCGACGCCGGCAGCTACGTGCTGCTCACCGAGGCGATGAACACCTGGGACGTGGGCCGCGGGCGGGGCGGCGTCGAGGCAGCGCTGGCCCGGGTGACGGCGCGGTCGGTCGTCGCCGGCGTGGACAGCGACCGGCTGTACCCGGTCGGGCTGCAGCAGCAGGTGGCCGACGGGCTCGGCGTCCCGCTGCAGGTCATCCCCTCGCCGTACGGGCACGACGGCTTCCTGATCGAGGTCGACGCGGTCGGCAAGCTGGTCCGCGAGCTGCTCGGCTGAACCGGCCGGTGGGTAGCGTCGCGCGCATGAGCTACGACGTCGCCGCGGTCCGGGCGCAGTTCCCCGCGCTGGAGGCCGGCACCGCCCACTTCGACGGCCCGGGCGGCACCCAGGTCCCCGAGCCCGTGGCCCGCGCCGTCGCCGCGACGCTGACCTCGCCGATCGCCAACCGCGGCCGGATCACCGCCGCCGAGCGCAACGCCGACGACGTCGTCACGGCCGCCCGGCAGGCGCTCGCCGACCTGCTCGGCGCCGACCCGCGGGGCATCGTCTTCGGCCGCAGCGCCACCTCGCTGACCTTCGACGTGTCCCGGGCGCTCGCGGCCGGCTGGGGTCCCGGCGACGAGGTCGTCGTCTCCCGGCTCGACCACGACGCGAACGTGCGGCCCTGGGTGATCGCCGCCGAGGCCGCCGGCGCGACCGTGCGGTGGGCGGCGTTCGACCCCGACACCGGCGAGCTCACCGCCGACGACGTCGCCGAGGTGCTCACCGACCGCACCAGGCTGGTCGCCGTCACCGGGGCGTCCAACCTGATCGGCACCCGGCCGCCGGTGGCGGCGATCGCCGAGCGGGTGCACGCCGCCGGAGCCCTCCTCGCCGTCGATGGCGTGCACCTCACCGCGCACGCGCCGGTCGACGTGAGGGCCCTGGGCGCGGACCTCTACACCTGCTCGCCCTACAAGTTCCTCGGCCCGCACTGCGGGGCGCTCGCCGCCGACCCGGCGCTGCTGGAGTCGCTGCGCCCGGCCAAGCTCCTGCCCTCGTCGGACGACGTCCCCGAGCGGTTCGAGCTCGGCACGCTGCCCTACGAGCTGATGGCCGGGACGACGGCGGCCGTCGACTTCCTGGCCGGCCTCGCCCCCGCCGGTGGCAGCCGGCGCGACCGGCTGATCGCGGCCATGACCGCGCTCGAGGAGTACGAGGACGGCCTGCGCGTGCGCCTCGAGGCGGAACTCGCGGCGCTGCCCGGCGTCCGGCTCCGGTCGCGGGCCGCGCACCGCACGCCGACGCTGCTGCTCACCTTCGACGGGCGCGACGCGGCCGACGCCTACCGGTTCCTCGCCGAGCGCGGCGTCAACGCGCCGGCCGGCTCGTTCTACGCCATCGAGGCCAGCCGCTGGCTCGGCCTCGGCGACACGGGCGGCCTGCGGGTCGGCCTGGCGCCCTACACCGACGCCGACGACGTCGAGCGGCTGCTCGCCGGCCTGCGGGAGTGGCTCGCCGTCCGCTAGGAGAGCGCGTCGCCGGGCACCATCCCGGCCGGGGGCAGCGGACGGCGGACGACCGGCCGCACCTTCCGCGCCTCCGGCAGCCGCTCGTAGTACGCGGCGGCGTTGCCGCGGATGTGCTCCAGGTCGTCGTCGTTGGCCTCGCGCACGACCTTCGCCGGGACGCCGGCGATGACCGAGCGCGGCGGGAACTGCTTGCCCTGGGTGACGACGGCGCCGGCCGCGACGATCGAGCCCGCACCGATGTGCGCGCCGTTCATGACGACGCTGCCCATGCCCACGAGCACCTCGTCCTCGATGTGCGCGCCGTGCAGCACGACCCGGTGCCCCACGGTGACGTTCCGGCCGACGACCAGGGGGAAGCCGGGATCGGAGTGCAGGGTGCAGCCGTCCTGGACGTTCGAGCCCTCGCCGATCTCGATCGTCTCGTGGTCGGCGCGGGCGACCGCGCCGTACCAGATGCTGGCCCGTGGGCCCATCGTCACGGCACCCACGACGACCGCGGTCGGCGCCACGAAGGCGTCGTCGTCGATCTTCGGAGCACCGAAAGGCAGTTGCGCGATGTAGTTGTCCGCCACGCCGCTCAGCACAGCACAGCCCCGGGCGATGCGCACCAGTCGCGGGCACGGCAGGCTCGCCGACATGCCCGCGCCTCTACCGCCGCTGCCCACGTCGATCGTCGGGAGCCTGCCGCAGCCGGACTGGCTCATCGACCGGGACCGGCTGGCCCACCAGTTCCCGCCGCGCGTCCGCGCCCGGGAGCTGTGGCGGGTGGCCCCCGCGCTGCTGGCCGAGGCACAGGACGACGCGACCCTGCTGGCCATCCGCTCCCAGGAGGAGGCCGGGCTCGACATCCTCACCGACGGGGAGATCCGCCGGGAGTCCTACTCCAACCACTTCGCCACCGCGCTCACCGGCGTGGACCTCGACCGGCCGGGCACCGTCCTCAACCGCTCGGGCAAGCCGATCCCCGTGCCCCGCGTGGCCGGCCCCATCGGCCGCCCGGCCCCGATCCAGGCCGACGACGTCCGCTTCCTCCGGGCGCACACCGACCGGACCGTGAAGATCACCGTCCCGGGCCCGTTCACGATGGCGCAGCAGGCCCAGGACGACCACTACGGCGACGACCGCGCGCTGGCGCTGGCCTACGCCGACGTCGTCCGCGCCGAGATCGCCGACCTGTTCGCCGCGGGTGCCGACATCGT
>DASQTE010000233.1:0-7438 GCA_035642035.1 Blastococcus sp. | reverse complement strand
CCGGCGACTGGGTCGTCAACGGCGCCAAGGTCTGGACGTCGAACGCGCACACCTCCCACTACGGGATCGTGCTGGTGCGCACCTCGCCGTCGGACCCCGCCCATCGGCACGCCGGCATGTCGCAGCTGCTGATCGACCTGTCGCTGCCGGGCATCACGATCAACCCGATCCGCATCCTGGACGGCGGCCACCACTTCAACGAGGTGGTGTTCGAGGACGTCGTCGTCCCCGGCGACATGCTGCTGGGGGAGGAGGGCAACGGCTGGCACCAGGTGACCGCCGAGCTGGCCTTCGAGCGGTCGGGCCCGGAACGGTTCCTGTCGACATATCCACTTGTCGCCGAGTTCGCCCGGCGGGTGGCCGAGTCCGGTGACCCGGCGGGGCTCGCGACGCTGGGCCGGCTGTCGGCCCGGATGCTGGCGCTGCGGCAGATGTCGCTGCGGATCGCGGCGGCGCTGGACCGGGGCGAGCTGCCGAACATCCCGGCTGCCCTGGTCAAGGACGTCGGGACGACGTTCGAGGGCGACGTGGTCGAGGAGATCCGGAAGGTGGTCGACGTGACGCCGTCGCTGGACTCGCCCGATCCGCTGGGGCGGGCGCTGGCCGAGGCGCAGCTGCACGCGCCGGGCTACACGCTGCGCGGCGGGACCAACGAGATCCTGCGGGGGATCGTCGCTCGTGGATTGGGGCTGCGCTGATGAGCGACCAGGACCTGGTGGTCGAGACCGTCCGGGACATCCTGAGCGGCTTCGAGCCGTTCGTGCTGACGACGGAGCGCCGGTGGGACGCCGGGCTGTGGGGGGCGCTGGCCGAGGCCGGGCTGACCGGTGTCGGGCTGCCCGAGGAGGCCGGCGGCTCCGGTGGCGAGCTGGCCGACGCGGTGGCGATCGTCCGCACCCTGGCCGCGGGTGCCGCGGCGGTGCCGGTCGCCGAGCAGCTGCTGGTCGCCGGGCCCGCTCTGCTCGCCGCCGACCTCGAGCTGCCCTCGCCGGAGGAGCCGACGACGTTCGCGGTCGCCGACGCGGTGACCGTGCACCCGGTGGACAACGGGGACGGTCCGGGGAGGTTCACGCTCAACGGCACCGTCACCGACCTGGCGTGGGCGGGCGCTGCCCCGCACGTCGTCGTCCTGGCGCCCGCCCCGGCGGGGATCGGGGGCGCGGTGCTGGCCCTCGTCGACGCCTCGTCCCTGCCGGCGACCGACGCCTTCAACCTGGCGGGGGAGCCGCGCGGGTCGCTGGTGCTGGACCAGGTCGGCACCTCCGGTGCGCTGCTGACCGAGGCGCAGGCGCAGGAGGTGCGGGCCCGGTTCGCGCTGGCGCGCGCGGTGCAGCTGGCGGCGGCGCTGGAGAAGGTGCTGGCCTGGACCGTGCAGTACGCCGGGGAGCGGCACCAGTTCGGCCGCCCGCTGGGCAAGTTCCAGGCGATCCAGATGGAGCTCGCCGAGATGGCCGGCGAGGTGACCGCGGTGACGGCGCTGACCGACGCCGCGGTGCAGGCGCTGGACCGGGGGGAGAACGTCGTGCTGGCCGCCGCGGCGGCGAAGGTGCGGGCGGGTGCGGCCGTGGAGGTCGTGGCGCGGCTGGCGCACCAGGTGCACGGCGCCATCGGGTTCACGCAGGAGCACAAGCTGCACCACCTGACGCGGCGGCTCTGGTCCTGGCGGGACGAGGCCGGGAGCGAGCTGGTGTGGTCGCGGGTGCTCGGCGCGGGCGTGCTGGCCGACGGTCCGGACGGGCTCTGGCCGACGCTGACCCGGGTGGTGTGACTCAGCCGGCGAGCTGCAGCGGGACGCGTTCCGCTCGATCGAGCCGACACACGACCGACGCCTGGAGTCCACGACCGCGTCACGACGCGGTGCTGCCATGGAAGGCATGACCGCGACCCCAGCAGTTCGGCGCATCCCCGAGGCGGCCAGCGTCGTCGAGGTGCACGGCTCCAAGTTCCTGCTCGAGTGGCTGGACCGGGACGTGCTCGCTGCCGCGGCGGCGCTCCACCTGGCCGGCCAGAGCCCCATCGAGCCCGGCCGACGGGCCGCCTGACGCGGCGGGCCGGCGCCGCCCGGCCCGGTCGCCTCTAGGTGTCAGGCCGTCTCGGGCACCCGCAGGTGGGCCAGTGCGATGTCGAATGCCGCGACGTCGGTGATCTCCATGCCCATCTGGCCGGCGAACTCCTGCCGCAGGGCGATGCCGGGCTGCTCGGCCTCGGCCATCGACTGCCTGCTGTCGTAGCTGACCGCCGCTACGCTGCGACCGGTCGCGCGGTCGACCATCAGGCTCATGCTGACGTAGCCGGGGAGCTCCTCCACCCGCGGCAGCATGGTCATCCGGAAGGTGTCGACCATGTGGTCCATCCGGCCCGGGTCGCCCTGGCCCCAGATGACCCGGGCGCAGGCACCGTTGTGCGTCTCGTGCATCCGGTGCATGACCACGATCTCCCAGTCGTGCACCTCCGCCTCACCCCCCATGATCTCCGCGGCGCGCTGCCGCATCGCCATGACGCCGCCGGCGCTGCGCTGCATGGCCTCGGCGTCGGCCCAGGAGGTCGTGACGATGCACCGGCCGGTCTCGCGGTCGCAGAGCATCGAGAGCCCGACGCAGCCGTCCATCCCCCGGATCGCAGGCATGGCCGTGTCGCGGACGAAGGCGATCACGTCGTCCATGGCCTGCGGGTTTCCTCGCACGGTGGTGGAACGGGCGTACATGCCACCACTCCTCTCCAGAGCGGGCGGCGCCCCTGCGGCACCGCCGCACGCACCGAGACTCCTCGCGACCGGTGCGCGCGGTCAACGGCTGCCGATGATTCGCTGCTCCGGTCCAGTTCAGGGGAGTGGCCCTGTCGCTCGCACGGCCGGACGGGGCAGCATGCGGGGCGTGACCAGCGCGACCGACCACCACGGCCACACCCACCGCCTCGACCTCGCCGACTCCACCGTCCGGGAGTGGGACGCGACCGTGCTCTCGGCCGATCCGGAGCAGGGCATCGTCCTCGACCGGTCGGCCTTCTACCCGGGCGGCGGCGGGCAGCCGCCGGACGAGGGCGTGCTGCTCTGGGGCGGCGTCCGCACGCGGATCGCCGGCACCCGCAAGGGCGACGAGCTGTACCTCGTCCCGGTCGAGGGCGACCCGGTCCCACCGGTGGGGACGGCCGTCCGTGGCGCCCTCGACGACGAGCGCCGCACCCAGCTGATGCGCACCCACTCCGGGCTGCACGTGCTCACCGGCGTCGTCTTCCGCGACTTCGGCGCGCTGGTGACCGGCGGCAACATGGAGCCGTTGACCGCGCGGATGGACTTCGACCTGGCCGAGGTGCCGCCGGACTTCAAGGACCGGATCGCCGAGTCGGTGAACGCCGAGATCGCCGCCGACCGGCCGATCGAGGTGAAGACGCTGCCGCGCGACGAGGCGTTCGCGATCCCCGACATCATCAGGACGGCGACCAACCTCCTGCCGCCCGACATCGAGGAGGTCCGGATCGTCGACATCGTCGGCCTGGACACCCAGGCGGACGGCGGCACGCACGTCGCCTCGACGTCGATGGTCGGGCGGGTGGAGGTCGTGAAGATGGAGAACAAGGGACGTGGCTTCCGCCGGCTGCGGATCCGGATCGTCTGAGTGGTCCGGTCCGGCCGTCAGGCCGCCCGGACCAGCTGGGGGAGCACCTGCACGACCGCGGCCCGCAGGTCCGTGGCGGCAGCCGGGTCGCCGGCCAGCTGACGCAGCAGCGCCTGCTGGAAGAGCCCGTCGAAGAGGGCGTACAGGACACGGGAGGAGAGCTGCGGCTCGGTGCCGGTCAGCTCGGCGTAGCGGGAGATGACCCGCCAGATCATCCGTTCCAGGCTCAGGTCGATCTCGGCGACGTCCTTCCGGAACGAGTCCTCGAACATCGACTGGCCGCGCAGGTCGTACCAGAGCCGGTGGAGGTCGGACTCCTCGACCAAGGTCTCGGCCAGCTTCTGCAGGAAGCCCTCGGCCAGCTCCTCCGGCGTGCCGGCGGTCGCGACCACGTCGTCGTAGCGGGTCACGCACTGCGCCTTGTACTCGCGCACGCAGTGGGTGATCAGGTCGACCTTGTCGGTGAAGTAGTAGTGCAGGACGCCGAGGGAGAAGTCGGTGTTCTGCGCGATGTCCCGGAGGCCGGTGCGGGCGTAGCCGAGCTCGGCGAGCGTCTGCAGGGCGGCACGGGCGAGCTCGGTCCGCCGGGCAGCGAACTTGTCCACCGCACCGCGCGAGAGGCGTTCCGCGACAGCGGTCACTGACGGTCCCTCCATCGATCCGTGCGGCCGGCAGAGCGCGCACCGCGGCATCGTAACCGCCGCACATGAGGATCTCCACGGTTTCTGGACGACCGTCCAGAGAAACCTTGACAGTCGTCCAGAGGCGTCGGAAGAGTGGCCCGCGTCACAACGGGGCCCACCGACGAAGGAGTCCGGGATGTCCGTGTTCGACCTCGACGGCCGCAAGGCGCTGATCACCGGATCGGCGCGCGGCCTGGGCCAGGGGATGGCCGAAGCGCTGTCCCGAGCCGGAGCAGCGGTGATGATCACCGACGTCCTCGACGAGCTGGGCGAGGAGACCGCGCAGCTCATCGGCAAGACCGGTGCGACCGCGGGCTACGCGCACCTCGACGTCACCGACGAGGCGAGCTGGGAGGCGGCGGTCGCCGCCACCGTCGAGGAGCTCGGCGGCCTCGACATCCTGATCAACAACGCCGGTCTGGAGATCTCCGCGCTGGTCTCCGAGCTCGACGCCGACAACCTGCGCCGGATGCTCGACGTCAACGTCGTCGGCACCGCGCTGGGGATGAAGCACGGGCTGCGCGCGATGCGCCCAGGCGGTCCCGCCGGCGACGGCGGCTCGATCATCAACATCGCCAGCGTCGCCGCGCTCATCGCCTTCCCCGGCATCGCCGGCTACTCGGGCACCAAGTCCGCCGTCGACCGGATGACCCGGATCGCGGCCGCCGAGTCCGGCAAGCTCGGCTACGGGGTGCGGGTGAACTGCGTGTTCCCCGGACTCGTGCCGACCACGCCGATGGGCATGGGACTGGCCGAACAGGCCGTCGCGATGGGCCTGTTCCCGAGCATCGAGGCGTGCGCCGAGACCGTGGTGGCTATGACGCCGTCCGGGCGCCTCGGCGAGATCCCCGACATCGCCGACGCCGTCGTCTTCCTGGCATCCGACGCCTCTCGCTTCGTGAACGGCACCGGTCTCGCCGTGGACGGGGGGATGGGCTCGTGAGCGAGCTTGCGAGCTCACGCGAAGACACAGCAGCACTGCGAACGCAGGCGACGAGCGCCAGCGAGGAGGAGAAGTGAGCACCAAGCCCGTCGTCGTCTACGGCGCGTCCGGCTACACGGGCCGGCTGATCTGCGAGTACCTGCGCGAGTTCAACGTCCCGTTCGTCGCCGCCGGCCGGAACAAGGACCTGCTGCAGGACGTCGTCGGCAGGATCCCCGGGATCGAGACCGCCGACCACGACATCGTCGAGGTCGAGCACACCGTCGACGCGCTCACCGACCTGTTCGACGGTGCGCAGGTCGTCTGCAACACCGTCGGCCCGTTCATCAAGTACGGCCCGGAGGTGGTCGAGGCGTGCGCCGCCACCGGTGCGCACTACCTGGACACCACCGGCGAGCAGGACTGGGTGATGGCCGCTCAGGACCGCTTCGGGGCGAGCTTCGCCGAGAAGGGGCTGCTGCTCTCGCCCGGGATCGCGCAGATGTACACGACCGGCGAGATCGCGGCCAACATCGCGCTGGAGACGCCCGGCCTCGACACCCTCGACATCCTCGTGCTCTGGAAGGGCTTCCCGACCTACGCCTCGATCCAGACGATCTTCACCATCCTCAAGGCCGAGTGGTTCCACCTGCAGGAGAACCAGTACGTGAAGGTCGACCCGCTGTCGAAGTGGGACGTCGTCGTGCCGGGCCAGCACGAGCTGGGCCTCACCGTCCCGTGGGGCGGCACCTGCCATCCGGTGTGGTTCAAGAACGACCCGCGCGTGGCCAACGTGAAGGTCGCCGGAGGGGTGATGAACCGGACCGTCATGGAGGCCGTCGTCGCGACGACGGCCTCGGTGGAGAGCGACATCAAGACGCTGCCGCGGGACCAGTGGGACGACGCGCTGGCCAAGGTCGCCGACCAGTGGGCCCAGGGCATGCCGCCCCGCGAGAACCCGCGACTGAACATCTCGGTCGACTCGGTGCACGCGAGCGGTCCGCTGGGCCGCAAGCACGTGGTCATCCACGGCAACAGCAACTACAAGCAGACCGGGCTGATGCAGGCCTGGGCCGCGATGTCGCTGCTGCAGCAGCCGCCGCGACGGGCCGGGTTCGCGTCGGGCTGCCAGGCGTTCGGGCACCGGGAACTGCTCGGGGTGCTCCGCCAGTTCGGTCTCGTCCTCGACCCCGTGGTGACCGAGCACCGATGAGCCTCGCCGCCTACCTGGACAAGGGGGCGTCCCTCGGTCCGGACGCCCCCTGCCTGACGATGGGTGCCCGCACCCTGTCGTACGGCGAGGTCCAGGAGGTCAGTCGGCGGGTCGCCGGGGCGCTGGTGCGCTCCGGCGTCCGGCCGGGGGACTCGGTCGCCGTGCTGTCGGGCAACGACCCGACGGCGTTCACCTGCGTCTTCGGGATCGCCCGCGCCGGCGCCGTGTGGTGCCCCGTCAATCCGCGCAACGAGGCGGAGGAGAACCGGGAGCTGCTGGAGCTCTTCGACTGCACGACCTTGCTGTACGCGTCCGCGTTCGGGCCGCTGGTGGCGAAGATCCGCGACCGGCTGCCGCTGCTGACGACGCTGGTGTGCCTGGACAGCGGGACCGAGCGCGACCCATCGCTGGCGGAGTGGGTGGACGGCGCTTCCCCGGTGGAGGAGGACCTCGAGCCGCCCGACGACGTCGGCATGCTCGTCGGCACCGGCGGGACGACGGGTCGGCCCAAGGGTGTCCGGCTGACCGGCCGCAACGTCGAGACGATGTCGGCGCTGACGCTCATGTCGTACCCGTTCGCGGGCCGCCCGGTGTACCTCGCGCTGGCGCCGCTGACCCACGCCGCCGGGGTGCTCTGCTTCCCGGTGATGGCGCTGGGTGGGGAGATCGTCGTCATGCCCTCGCCGGACCTCGGCGGATTCCTGCGGCTGATCGAGCAGCACCGGGTGACGCACGCGTTCCTGCCGCCGACGCTGATCTACATGCTGCTGGGGCACCCGGCGCTGGACTCCACCGATCTCTCCTCGTTGCAGTGCCTCTGGTACGGCGCGGCGCCGATGTCGACCGACCGGCTGGAGGAGGCGATCACCCGGATCGGGCCGGTGATGGGTCAGCTGTTCGGGCAGTCGGAGGCGCCGATGATGGTCTCGACGCTGGCCCCGGCGGACCACCTGCACCCCGACGGTTCGCTGGCGCGGGAGCGGTTCGCCTCGGCCGGGCGGCCGAC
>DASQTE010000232.1:0-6896 GCA_035642035.1 Blastococcus sp. | reverse complement strand
AGATCGCGCGCCGGGCCGGGGTCGTCGAGAAGACGGTGTTCAACCACTTCCCCGTCAAGGAGGGTCTGGTCTTCGACGCCGACCCGCCGATGCGCGCCGCGCTGCTGGACGCCGTCCGCCGCCGGCCGGCCGGGGAGTCGGTGTCGGCGGCCGCCGGGAGCTTCGTGGTGGGCGCGGTCAGCCTGCTGGGCACACCGGCGGCGGCGGCCGGGGTCACCGACATGGCCCGCGTCATCCGCGGCAGCCGGACGCTGCAGGTGCGCGAGCGGGAGATCCTCGGGGAGCTGACCGACGCCCTCGCCGCGCTGATCGCCGAGGAGACCGGCGCCGGGCCGCACGCGGTGGAGCCGTGGCTGGCGGCGCACGCCGTCCTGGGGCTCTACGCCGCGCTGCTGGAGCTCGCCCGGGACCGCGTCCTCGCGGGCGTCTCCGGACCGGAGCTCGCCGCGGAGCTGCGCCGGCAGGGCCGGCGCGGGCTGTCCCTGCTCCAGTTCGGGCTGGCCGGCTACGCCAAGCGCAGGTGACGGCCCGGGTCAGACCTGGAGCGCGCGCAGCAGCTGGTCGGCACGGTCGCCGAAGAAGTCGGGGTCCCGGGTGAACAGGGCGACGGCGACCATGTAGCCGTCCTCGCCGGCCCAGCCGCGCCCTTCCGCACAGAGGCGCCGGATCTGCTCGCGGACCTTCGGCTCGCTGCTGTAAGCGCCGTAGTCCAGGCCCATGGCGAGGAAGTTGACCACCCGGTAGCCGAGGTCGCCGGCCGTGCTCACCGTCCCCACGGGGTCGGAGTAGCTGGCCACGGCCGCGATGACGTTGTCGTACCCGGCCTTGAGCAGCTGCAGAACCAGGTCGTTGCCGTGGACGCCGCCCCACAGCTCCGGCATCAGGATGTCGCGGTCGGGGGCCGGGAGGTAGGGCGGGTTGGAGATCACCGTCGACACCGGCGGGCCGGGCGCGGAGTCGGCCCGGTCGAAGAAGTCGCCGAGCTCGACGGTGTACCGGTCGGAGACGCCCCGGGCGGCGATGTTCGCGCGGGCCGTCTCCACCGACGGGGGGCTGATGTCGTAGCTGCGCACCCGCAGGTCCGGCAGGGAGCGGACGACGTCGGCGATGGCCGTCGCGTCACCGGTCCCGAGCTCGACGACCCCTTCCTCCTCCCAGTGCAGCTGGGCGCGGTACTGGTCCAGCAGCATGCAGACCGAGAAGCCGTAGTGTGCCGACTCGTCGGCCGAGGAGAAGCACGTCACGGTCGCCGCCTACCCCGGCCCCGGTCGCGGCACGCCCGCGGTCACCTTTCTGTGGCCTGCGCCACTCGACCGGGCGAGGGTCAGCCGCGGGCCGAGGCGGCGACGGCCAGCAGCTCGCGGGCGTGCGCCTGCCCGGTGTCGCTCTCGGTGAGCCCGGAGAGCATGCGGGCGAGCTCGCGCACCCGGTCCTCGCCCTCGACGGCGCGGATGTCGGTCGCGGTGACGCCGGCGTCGGTGTCGGGCGACTTGTCGACGACGAGGTGCGTGTCGGCGAAGGCGGCCACCTGCGCCAGGTGGGTGACGACCACGACCTGGTGGTCGCGGGCCAGCCGCGCCAGCCGTCGGCCGATCTCGCCGGCCGCCTGGCCGCCGACGCCGGCGTCCACCTCGTCGAAGACCATGACCGGCACCGGGTCGGCGCCGGCGAAGACCACCTCGATCGCCAGCATGACCCGGGAGAGCTCACCGCCGGAGGCGCCCTTGTGCACCGGCCGGGGCGGGGCGCCGGGGTGCGGGGCGAGCAGCAGCGCCACCTCGTCGGCGCCGTCGGGACCCGGGTCGTCGGGGTGGCTGTCGATCGAGAACGAGACGGACGCGCTCTTCATCGCCAGGCCGGCGAGCTCGGCCCCGACGTCGGCGGCGAACCCCTCGGCGGCCGCCCGGCGCCCGGCGGACAGCCGGCCGGCCAGGTCGTCGACCTCCGCCCGTGCGGCGTCCCGCTCCTTGGTCAGGGCCTCGAGGGCCTCGTCGGAGACGTCGAGCTGGGCCAGCCGGCCGGCCGCGTCCTCCGCCCAGGCGAGCACGCCGCCGAGCCCCTCCCCCGGAGCTGCGTACTTCCGCACGAGGGCGGTGATCACCGCGCGCCGGTCGAGGACCTCGGCGAGGCGCCCCGGGTCGGCGTCGAGGTCGGCGACGTAGCCGGCGAGCTGGCCGGCGACGTCCGACACGACGGCGACGGCGTCCGCGAGGTCCTGCGCGAGGAGCACGAGGGTGGGGTCGTCGGAGGCGGCCAGGGCCCGCTCGGCGATGGCGAGCGCCGCGGTCGCGTCCTGCGGCACGTCGCCGCCGCCGAAGTCACCGGTCACGTCGCCGACCAGCGCCATGCGGGCCTCGTCGGCGGCCGCGCGCAGCGCATCGGCGTCGGCGAGCCGCTTGGCCTGGGTGTCGAGGGCCTCGTCCTCGCCGGGCTCGGGCGCGACCGCCTCGATCTCCTCCAGTCCGTGCCGGAGGACGTCGGCGGCCTGGGCGAGCTCGCGGGCCTGGCTGTGCCGGCGCTCGAGGTCCGCGGCGAGCTCGCGCCAGCGCTGGTGGGCCGCGCGGTAGCGGTCGAGCAGCTCGAGGTGTGCCGACCCGGCGTAGCGGTCCAGGGCGCGGCGCTGCTCGGCCGGGCGGGACAGCCGCAGCTGGTCGGTCTGTCCGTGAACGGCCAGCAGGCCCTCGGACAGCTCGGCGACGACGCCGACGGGCACGCTGCGCCCGCCGAGGAAGGCGCGGGAGCGGCCCTCGGCGCTGACGGTGCGGGCCAGGATCAGGCTGCCGTCGTCGTCGGGGTCCGCGCCGGCGTCGGCCGCCCGCTCCCACGCCGGCGACTCCGGAGGGAGGACCAGGCGTCCCTCGACGCCGGCCTTGCCGCTGGCGCGCACCCGGCCCGGGTCGGCCCGGCCGCCGAACAGCAGGGTCAGACCGGTGACGACCATCGTCTTGCCGGCACCGGTCTCCCCCGTGACGACGGTGAGCCCGCTGCCGAGCTCGAGGGTGGCGTCGTCGATGGAGCCCAGCCCGCGGATGCGCAGCTCGGTGAGCCGGCCGGGATGCGCGTCGCGTGCCGGACCGGCGGCGGCCCGTTCAGGCGTCGTCGTGCGTGCCGGCACCGCTCACCTCCGTCGAGGGGAAGCCGTCGGCGGACCCGTTGCCGTCGACGACGTCGCGGGTCAGCACGTTGCGGCTGGTGAACAGCTCGTGGCCGGGTCCCGCGTGGTGCCGGGCGTCGCGGAAGCCGCGGACCGGCAGCCCGAACTTGGCGACCAGCCGGTCACCGAAGGTCGACGCGTGCACGCGGGCGATCCGCACGGGACGGTCGGCGCGGCGGACATCGACCCGGCCGCCGTCGGGGACCTCGACGAACCGGCGGCCGTCGGCGGACACCCGTGACCGGTTGCCGTCGGCCGGGACCGCGACGGAGAGCACCGAGTTCGGCGAGGTCACCAGCGGGCGGGCGAAGAGTGCGTGCGCGTTGCTGGGCACCAGCAGGAGCGCCTCGACGTCGGGCCACACGACCGGGCCGCCGGCCGAGAAGGCGTAGGCCGTCGAGCCGGTCGGGGTCGCGCAGAGGACGCCGTCGCAGCCGAAGCTGGTGAGCGGGCGGCCGTCGATGGCGAGGACGACGTCCAGGACCCGGGAGCGCTGGGCCTTCTCCACCGACACCTCGTTCAGCGCCCAGGTGCCGCCGACGAGCGTGCCGCGGGCGTCGAGGACGTCGACCCGGAGGGCCAGCCGCTCCTCGACGGAGTACTCGCACTCCTCGATGGCCACGAGCGTCTCCTCGACCGCCTCGGGCTCGGTCTCGGCGAGGAAGCCCACCCGGCCGAGGTTCACGCCCATGAGCGCGGCGTCGGTGACGTGCGCGAGCTCGGCAGCGCGCAGGAAGGTGCCGTCACCGCCGAACACCATCACGATCTCGGCGCCCTCGGCGGCGCCGGCGTCGGCCGGCACCACGTCGGCGCCGGGGATGTCGAGGTCGTCGGCCTCGTCGGCCAGCACGCGGACGACGATCCCCGCCGCGGACAGCCGGGCCGCCGACGTCCGCGCCAGGTCGACGATGTCGCGGCGCCCGGTGTGCACGGTGAGGAGGACGCGGCGGGGCTGCTCCCCCGTCGCCGACGTGCCCTCGCTGGGCTGACTCACGTGGCCTCCTCGCTGGCGCTCGCCGCCGGCGTCCGGAACTGCTCTGTCCCTGCGCGCGCTGGTGCACTCGCTCCCGTCGGGCCCTCCCGCACGGCCCGGCGGACGTCGTCCTCCCGGGGTGGCGGCGCGTCGCGCCGCAGCCACAGGAAGAACTCCACGTTGCCAGCAGGCCCGGGGAGGGGGCTGGCCACCACCCCGGCGGTCCCCCAGCCGAGCGACGCGGCGGCCGTTCCGACCTCGAGGACCGCCTGTACCCGGTGCTCGGGGTCGCGTACCACCCCGCCCGCGCCGAGCCGTTCCCGGCCGACCTCGAACTGCGGCTTCACCATGGGCAGCAGGTCGGCGTCGTCGGTGGCGCAGCCGGTGAGCGCGGGCAGGACCAGGCGCAGGGAGATGAAGGACAGGTCGGCCACCACCAGGTCGACCGGGCCGTCGATGGTCTCCCGCGTCAGGGTGCGGACGTTGGTGCGCTCGAGCACGCGTACCCGCTCGTCGGTGCGCAGCGACCAGGCCAGCTCGCCGTACCCGACGTCCACCGCCACCACCTCGGCGGCGCCGCGGCTGAGCAGGACCTCGGTGAAGCCACCGGTGGAGGCGCCGGCGTCCAGGGCCCGGCGGCCGCCGACGTCGACCGGGAAGGCCTCGAGCGCGCCGAGGAGCTTGTGCGCGCCGCGGGAGACCCAGCTGGGCTCGTCCTGGTCGGTCCGCACCACGACCGGGGTCGCCGCGTCGACGCCGGTCGCGGGCTTGGTCGCGGACTGTCCCGCGACGGCGACCCGCCCCTCGGCGATGAGCGCGACGGCGTGCTCGCGGGAGCGGGCCAGGCCCCGCCGCACGAGCTCCGCGTCGAGCCGGCTGCGGCGGGCCATCAGAGCTGGTCGATCGTGCCGAGCTCGCGCTCGAGCCGGGCGTGCTCGGTCTCGAAGACCGCCACGTGCTCGGCGATGGGCCGCCCGGCGAGGTCGGCGAACGGATCCTGCTGCGGCGTCCCCTCCGCGGCCGGCTGCGCCGGAGGCCCGGGCACGGCCGCGCTGTCGCCGGGCCGCAGACCGGGCCGGGGCGGACCCGGGACCGGTCGCGACGGGCTGGGCTCGGACATGTGCTCGCCCTCCGCGGGTCGTGGGAACGGTGCGGCCCGGGTGGTCCCGGGCTGCGTCGATCGGTGGGTCGGTCGGGTGGTTCGGTTCGCCCGCGAGGTTACCGGCCGGGGCCGACGGGCACGGTCGCACGAGAGGGAGGGATAGCGTCCCCCTCCGGAACGACATCCCGGCAGCGTTGGAGGCCCGCCCGCGTGGCGACGATGGATCAGTGCTTGAAGGCCCTCCAGGGCATCCTCGGCGACCTCGCGGCGAACCCGGCCGCGGAGGGCCTGGACCGCAGCCTCTCCTGCCGGCTCACCGACCTCGACCAGGTCGTGCTCGGCCGGTTGAGCTCGGGCGCGGTGCGGGACCTGCACCCGGTCCCCAACTCGCCGACGCTGCCGAAAGCGGACATCCGGCTGACCATGGCCAGCGACGACCTGGTTGCCCTCACCGACGGCCGCCTGGCCTTCGGGTCCGCCTGGGCGAGCGGACGCGTCAAGCTCGAGGCGGGGCTGCGCGACCTGCTGCGGCTGCGCAAGCTGCTCTAGGCCCGCTCCTCCTCCGGGTCCGCCGCGGTCAGGCCCCAGCCGACCAGCGCCTCCCGAGCCCGCGGGCCGGACGCGACGACGCCTGCCGCCGAGCCGCGGTCGGGGTGCCGGGCCCAGTGCGCCACGCACAGCGCCCGCAGCCCGTCCAGCCCGTCGTCGCCACCGGGATCGCCGGACGCCTCCAGCACGAGCACGTCCCGGCCCTCCCCGACGCTCGCCGTCCATGCACCGCAGCGCCATGATCGGCCGTCCGGCACCACGGCCGGATGCGGCTGCAGCATGCCTGCGGCGTCCGCCGCCAGCAGGTCCGGGCGGTGCTCGGGGGACGCGGCGAGCAGGACCGCCGGATCGGTGACGCCCGACAGCACGAGCAGGCTGGCCGCCCCGGCGCGGCGGGCGCCCTCGATGTCGGTGTCCAGCCGATCGCCGACGACGAGGGGCCGGCGCGCCGCGGTGCGGCGAACGCACTCGGCGTGCATGGCCGGGTCCGGCTTCCCCGTGATCAGCGGATCCTGGCCCGTCACGTCGCGGACGACGCCGACCATCGCACCGTTGCCGGGCAACGGTCCGCGCGGCGAGGGGATGGTCGCGTCGGCGTTCGTGGCGACGTGCCGGGCCCCGTTGCGGACGGCGACGACGGCCTCGGCCAGTTGCGCCCAGCCGACCTCGCGCCCGTACCCCTGCACCACGGCGACCGGCTCGTCCTCGGCCCGTTCCACGACGGTCAGACCGGCCGCCGAGAGCGCCGCCGCGACCCCTGGACCGCCGACCGCCAGGACCCGTGCTCCGGGCCCGAATGTCTCGGCGACGACGGTCGCCGCGGCCTGGGAGCTCGTGATGACGTCGCCGGGCGCGGCGGCGATGCCGAGCTCGGTCAGGTGCTCGGCGACCTGACCGGGTGTCCGCGCCGCGTTGTTGGTGACGAAGCCGAGTCGCATGCCCGCCGTCCGGGCGACCGCCAGGGCCTCCGGAACCCCCGGGACGGCGTCGGGGCCGACGTAGACCACGCCGTCCAGGTCGAGGAGCGCGACGTCGTAGACCTGCGCGGGCGGCACGGGACTGCCCGAGGCGAGCGGGGCCCCGGATGCGGGAACGGTCACGCGGACCTGTCCTCCTGC